>JBEIVK010000339.1:0-4786 GCA_040373935.1 Alphaproteobacteria bacterium | reverse complement strand
GCCGCCGTGCTCTCCACCGGGCTCGGGCCCTGGTGGTCGCTGCCGGTGCTCGACTGGATGCGCTTTCCTGACCGCCTCCTCGGCGCAGCCCTCGTCGGCGTGGCCGCCGCCGCGGCCTCTGGGCTCGACGCGCTCGCCGCCCGTCGCCCGCGGGCCGCGGCCCTCGCGCTCGCCCTGCTGCTCGCGGAGGCCCTGCTGCTCGCGCCCCAGCCTCCCGTGCTCCCGCGCGGCGGCGCGCCAGACCGCACCCTCACAGACGCGCTGCCCGCGGGCACGGTGCTGCTCGATCTGCCGGGTCCGCTCGTCTTTCCGCCCGGAGAGCCCAATGGCAGTCGGGCGCGCGCGCGCGCCGTGCTCGGCGCCCAGCTCGGCCAAGACCTGCGCAGCCCCTTCGCCTTCGACTTCAACAGCCTGGCCGCGGCCGATGGCTGGCCGGGCGCGCCCTTCGGCGCGGATCCCCTCCGCAGCAGCGGCGGCCCTTCGATCTCGCCGGATCTCATCAAAGACGGCCAAAACCGGGGCATCTCGGCGGTGCGCGTGCGCGGGGCCGAGCTGGGCCGGCGCCGGGCCAGCGCCCTCGAAGATGCCCTGCGCGAGAGTGGATTTCGGGAGATCGCCCGCGCGGGGGCCACGAGCCTGTGGGCCTGGCCTGCGGCCCCGCGTTAGCGGCCCCCGATGCACCCCCACCTGATGCCGCAGAACGTCGGTTGGATCGAGGTCGTCACCGGCTGCATGTTCAGCGGCAAGACGGAGGAGCTGATTCGCCGCCTCCGCCGCGCCCAATACGCGCGGCAGCCCGTGGTGGTCTTCAAGCCCCGCATCGACGACCGCTACGCCGCCGACAGCGTGGGCAGCCACTCGGGCCAGCGCATGCGCAGCGTGCAGATCAGCCACGCCCGCGAGATCCCGCCCCTCGTTGGGGACGCGATCGTGGTCGGCATCGACGAGGCGCAGTTCTTCGACGAGTCGCTCGTCGGCGTGGTCGAGGCCCTCGCCAACGACGGCAAGCTCGTCATCGTGGCGGGCTTGGACCTCGACTACATGGGGCGCCCCTTCGAGCCCATCCCGCACCTGATGGCGGTGGCCGAGTACGTCCAGAAAAACCTGGCGATCTGCGTGGTCTGCGGCAATCCGGCCGACCGCAGCCAGCGCATCGTGCGCGGGGACGCCCGGGTGCTGGTGGGCGAAGCCGAAGCCTACGAGGCCCGCTGCCGCCTGCACTGGAACCCGCAGGCCAGCGCGCCACGCCAAGAGGCCCTTCCCCTCGGCCCCAACATCGCCGACCCCCCGCGCTGAGCGCGTCAGCCCGGGCGCTGCGGAATCACCCGCACGGCCGCGGAGAGGCCCTCCGGCAGCTCCCCGGGCTCCAGCCACGCCCGCGCGACATCGACGAGCCGCACGGCGGCCGGCGCAAACCCGGCTTCCGGCGCGAAGCGCAGCGCGTCGAGCGGGTGCACGCCGCCGCAGCGCGGGCATGGGCCCAGGGCGTCGCGTCCGCCGTGCCGCCACGCCTCCAAAGCCGGAACGAAGGCCGCCGTGATGGGGGCGCCGTCCGGCACGACCGGGCAGAACACGCGAAAGCCCCCCAGTCCGCTGCTCCAGAAGCGCGGGCCGCCGGGCTCCTCCCAGGCCCACGCCACGGCCCCGGCCGGCAGCGCCGCGGCGCCAGCGAGCGCGGCCGCCCAGTCGCGCAGCGGACCGAGCGCGCCCGCCGGTGAAGCCGGGAGGACCAGGAGATCCAGGCGGTGACGCGGGAGGGGCATGGGGCATCCGGCGGCGGGACGGTGTAGGCTACGCCGGTCTCCGAGGAGCGCCCATGCCGATCGACATCGAATCCCTGCTTGGCGACGACGCCGAGTCCCTGCTCGGCCACGTCTGCACGGCCATCCCGAAGTCCCGTCTCCACCTGCCCGGCGGCGACTTCGTGGACCGCATCTTCGCCCCGTCCGACCGCAACCCCCGCGTGCTGCGCGCCCTGCAGTCCTTGTTCGACACAGGGCGCCTGCGCGGCACCGGCTACCTCTCCATCCTCCCGGTGGACCAGGGCATCGAGCACAGCGCCGCCGCCTCCTTCGCCCGCAACCCGGACTACTTCGACCCGGAGGCCATCGTGCAGCTCGCCATCGACGGCGGCTGCAACGCGGTGGCCACCACCTACGGCGTGCTCGGGTCCGTCGCGCGGCGCTACGCGCACAAGATCCCCTTCATCCTGAAGATCAACCACAACGAGCTGCTGACGGTCCCCAACCGGGCAGACCAGGTGCTTTACACCAAGGTCTCCCAGGCCCGAGAGATGGGCTGCGTGGGCATCGGCGCCACGATCTACTTCGGCAGCCCGGAATCCGCGCGCCAAATCCAGGAGGTCTCCGAGGTCTTCGCGCAGGCGCACGAGGCCGGCATGGCGACCATCCTCTGGTGCTACCTTCGCAATCCGGCCTTCAAGGCGGGCGGCAAGGACTACCACGAGGCGGCCGACCTCACGGGCCAGGCCAACCACATCGGCGCCACCATCGAGGCGGACATCCTCAAGCAAAAGCAGCCGACGTCCAACGGCGGCTACGAGGCGCTGAACATGGGGGGCTCGTCCTACGGCAAGTTCGACAAGCGCATCTACACGGAGCTGGCCTCCCCCCACCCGATCGACCTCACGCGCTACCAGGTGGCCAACGGCTACATGGGCCGCGCCGGGCTCATCAACTCCGGCGGCGAGTCCAAGGGCGCGGATGACCTCGCCTCCGCCGTGCGGACGGCGGTCATCAACAAGCGGGCCGGCGGCATGGGGCTCATCAGCGGGCGGAAGGCCTTCCAAAAGACGCGGGCGGATGGCGTGGCGCTGCTGCAGGCGATCCAGGACGTCTACCTGGACCCGCGCGTGAGCATCGCGTGATGCGGGTGTAAGCGGGCCGCGGGGGGCCACGTTGCGGGGGCAAGCACCGGAGAGCCCCCATGCAGCGCTGGCACCTCGTCACCCTCCTCGTCTCGGCGGCCACCGTCGCCGCCACGCTGGCGCCCACTGTCCCGGGGGCGCCGGGCGGGCCTTCGGGGGCCGGGGCGCCGCCGCCGTCGGCGCTGCCGAGCGACGCGCCGGTCGCCGCCGCAGACGCGCCCTTCGTCCTGCGGGCAACCTTGGACCAGAGCGCCGTGCTGTGGGGCGCTCCCGCCGAACGCACGGTGGTGTTGACCCTCCGAGCCCCCGACGTCGTCGGCGAGCCGCGGCGCCCGGTCCACCTCGCGCTGGTGGTGGACACCTCCGGCTCGATGGCCGCGCGCGGCAAAATGGAGGCGGCGCGCCAGGCCGCCGGTGAGCTGGTGGAGCTGCTGGGGCCGCAGGACACGCTCTCGCTGGTCACCTTCGACGACCGCGCGCGGGTCTTGGCCGCACCGACCCCGGGCACCGACGCCGCCGCCCTGCGCGCCACGGTTCACGGCCTGCGGCCCGGCGGCGGCACCAACCTCCACGACGGCATCGAGGCCGGTGTGCGCCTCGTGTCGGCGGCGGGCCTGGACGGCACGCGGCGCGTGCTCGTGCTGAGCGACGGCAACGCCACCGTCGGCCGCACCACCGCGCCGGACCTGCGCCGCGCCGCCGCGTCGGGCCTGGGAGACGGCGTCAGCGTGAGCGCCCTGGGGCTCGGCCTCGACTACAACGAGGAGCTGCTCGGCGCGCTGGCCGACGCCGGCGGCGGCGCCTACCGCTTCGTGGACCGCCCCGGTCAGCTCACCACCTTCTTCGCCGAGGAGCTGCGGGCCGCTGGCCGCGTGGTCGCCCACCGCACGTCGGTCGACCTCGTCCCCCATCCCGGCGTCGAACTGGTCGAGATCTACGGCTACGAGAGCACCCCGACGGCCGACGGACGCCGCGTGTTCCTGGGCGATCTCCACGGCGGCGAGACGCGAAAGGTGGTCGCGCGGGTGCGCATCGCCGGGTCCACCGCCGAAGGCCTCCTGCCGGTCGCGCAGGCTTCGGTGGACTGGGTCGGGACGGACGGGGCGCTGGGGCGGACGCTGCGCGCCGAGGTCCGCGCGATCGTCACGTCGGAGGTGGCCGCGGTCGCCCGCAGCGCCACCCCTGCGGCGGTTCGCGAGGCGGCCCGCGCGCGCGGCGCCGCGCTGGTCGAGGGCGCCGCCCGCGCCTGGGAAAAGGGAGATCTCGCGGCCAACCAGGCGATGCTCGCGGAGGCGACCCACCTCCTCGGGACGACCGCGGCGACCCTGGGCGATGCGGGGCTCGCCGCCGAGGCCGACGAGATCTCCGGTCGGCAGGCCGTGTTCGCGGCCGCCCCCGCGGACTCCGAAGCCGGGCGGGCCGAAGTCAAGAAGGCGAAGGAGGCCAGCCGTGAAGACGCCCGCCGTTGACCCGATCCCCGTCCTGCGCTTCTCCTGGCAGGCCGACGCCGCTGCCCGCGCCCGCGCCCGCGCGCTCCCGCTGCTCGCCGTGTCCGCGGCGTTGGGGGCGGTCCTCGGGCGGCTGGACCTCTGGTCCCGCTGGCCGGACCTCGCGATTTTGCCCTTCTGGGTTGCCTTCACGGCCGCCGCCATGCCGCCCCGGGGCAGCGCCGCCCGCCTCGCCACTGCCCTCGTGGCCGTCGTCGGTCTGCTGCTGGGCGCGCCCGGAGACGGATGGGCCGGGCGCTGGGCGCGCGGCGAAGCCGTGGACATCAGCACCCTCTCGCCGTTGGCCCTGCTGGGGGTGGCGGCCGCGGCCGGCGCGCTGGTCGCCGGGCCAGCGGCGGCGCCGTCGCTGGGCAGCCGTGCCCAAGCCGCGCTCGCGGCGCTCGCGCTCGGG
>JBEIVK010000103.1:0-9689 GCA_040373935.1 Alphaproteobacteria bacterium | reverse complement strand
CGAGGTGTAACGCTGACTCACGTGCGACCCTTCCCTGCCCGACCGCGCGGGCGCTCCACCGGCGCCGGCGGTGCGCCGCCGCGGACCATCGGCTCCTCCTCCGCGGGGCCCGCCGCGGGCCGGGGCGGCAGCCCCTTCAGCGCGCGGAGCTCGGCCTCCAGCACCGCGAGGCGCTCCATCACGACGTCGGCCGCGCCCACGGTCGGGTCTCGCTGCCAATGCAGGCGCGACGGCGGGCCCTCGACCGGGGCCGCGTCGGCCACCACCCGCCCCGGGATGCCGACCACGGTCGCGCCGGGCGGGACGTCCTTCACCACCACGCTGTTCGCGCCGATTTTGGCCCCGGAGCCAACCTCGATGGGCCCGAGCACTTTTGCCCCCGCGCCGACCACGACGCCGTCGCCCAGCGTGGGGTGCCGCTTCTCCTGGCGCCAGCTCGTGCCCCCGAGCGTGACCCCGTGGTACAGCGTGCAGTCGTCGCCCACCACGCTCGTCTCGCCGATGACGACGCCCATCCCATGGTCGATGAACACCCCGGCGCCGATGGACGCCCCCGGGTGGATCTCGATGCCCGTGAGCCCGCGGGCCAGGTGGCTCAGCGCGCGGGCGGGCAAGGCGCGCCCGGCCCGCCACCAGCGGCTCGCCACCCGGTGCGCGACGAGCGCGTGAAAGCCCGGATAGGTGAGCAGCACCTCGGCGCGGGAGCGCGCCGCAGGGTCCCGGTCCAGGACGGCCTGGAGGTCCCGACGAAGGGTGGCGCGAAGGGCCATGGGCGCGCTCACCGCCGCGCCGCCCCGGGGGCAGGCCGCCCGCCACGCGCCCCCGCCGCGGAGACCTGCGCCTTGCGCCACCGCCCGGCCCGGGCCCCCGCGGAGGCTGGGGCGGGTGCGGCGAACGCCACCGAGAGCATCTGTGCTGCCCTGTGCATGGGTCTCCCGCCGCTCCCGATCGGGCTTCCCTTGTTACCCGGCCGCGGGGGTGGGTTCAACCGCCCGGGAGCGTGCATGGATTACCGCGGACTCATCCTCGACGACTTCCAGGTGCAGGCCATCGAGGCGCTGGACGCGGGGCGCAGCGTGCTGGTGTGCGCGCCGACAGGCACGGGAAAGACGGTGGTCGCCGACTGGATGGTCGAGCGCGTGCTCGCCCGCGGCCAGCAGGTGGTGTTCACCGCCCCGATCAAGGCGCTGTCCAACCAAAAGTTCCGCGACTACACCCGCATGCTCGGCGAAGAGCGCGTCGGGCTGGTCACGGGCGATCTCGTCATTCGGCGCGACGCCCCCGTGCGCGTGATGACCACCGAGATCCTCCGCAACATGCTGCTGACGGGAGACCAGCTCCCGGATCTCGGCGCCGTGATCATGGACGAGATCCACTTCCTCGACGACAAGGAGCGCGGGACGGTCTGGGAAGAGGTGCTGATCTACCTGCCCCCCGGGGTGCAGGTGGTCGGGCTGTCGGCGACCTTGTCCAACCTCGACGAGTTCGCGGCGTGGATCGGCAAGGTCCGTGGCCATCCAGTGGAGGTGGTCGAGTCCCACCAGCGCGCGGTCCCGTTGCGCTTCGCCGTCCTGTCGCGGGAGGGCGGCCTGCTGGAGCCCGCGGAGCACGAGGCCTTCTACCGGCGCTGGGCCCGCAAGAACGAGCATGCGCTGGAGCGGGCCGCCGCCGCCGCGAAGTTCGATCGCCGGGGGCGCCGCCCGCGCGTGGGCGCCCAAGCGGGCCCGCGCGAGGTGTTCCGCGCGCTCTGGCCGGACGGCGCGCCCTACATGTACTTCGTCACATCGCGAAAAGACGCCGAGAACATGGCGCGCAGCCATGCGCGTGGCCTCGGCGGCAGCCTCCTCTCGGCCGACGAGGCCCGCGCGCTCGAAGGCCGCCTCACAGCATTCCGGGAGAGCCCCGGCGCGGAGCAGGCCCTCGACAAAGAGCGCCTCGCGCTCTACCGCGCGGGCATCGCCGCCCACCACGCCGGCCTGCACGTCAGCCTGAAGGCGCTGGTCGAGGAGCTCTACGAGCGCAAGCTCGTCAAGGTGCTCTACTGCACCGGCACCTTCGCGCTGGGCATCAACATGCCGGCCCGCACCACGGTGCTGGACCGCCTCGTGCGCTTCGACGGCACGGAGATGATCCCCCTCCCGGCCCGTGAGTTCATGCAGATGGCCGGGCGGGCCGGGCGGCGCGGCATGGACGCCGAGGGCCTCGTCGTGGTGCGCGCGGATCTGGACGACTGGTCCGAGCTGGGCCCGCAGCTCGCGCGCTACCTTCAGGGCCAGAGCGAGCCGGTTCGCAGCCGGTTTTCACTGAGCTTCCACTCGGTCGTCAACCTGCTTCACCGCCACGACCGCGCGCGCATCCGCGAGATCGTGGACAAGAGCTTCCTCGCCTTCCACCGGGCGCACAAGGCCGAGCAGGACCGCAAGAACGCGGCCGCCATCCGCCGCGAGCTCGCCCGGGCGGGCTGGTCGGACGGAGATCCGGCGCCCGGCGGAATGGGCCACCTGCTCAAAGACCTGGGCCGCCTCGAAGTGCGCGCCGATGAGAGCGGGGACCGCACCTTCGCCGAGTTCGAGCAGAAGGTCGACTTCCTCACCCGCTGCGGCTACCTCGCGGCGGACGGCAGCTTCGCGGCCGGCGCCAAGGTGCTGGTGCACATCCAGATCGCCGAGATCTTCGCGACGGAGCTGGTGCTGGCCGGCGTCTTCGAAGGGGTGGACCCGGAGGAGCTGTTCGGGGTGTGCGTGGCGCTGTGCAACGAGCTGCCGCGCGGCGCCCGGGCGAGCGTGGGCAAGGCGGACAAGGCGCTGGTGCGGGAGATCGAGAAGGTGCGCCAGAGCGAGGTCGTC
This sequence comes from Alphaproteobacteria bacterium, assembly GCA_040373935.1. Lineage (GTDB taxonomy): Bacteria > Myxococcota_A > UBA796 > UBA796 > UBA2385 > JBEIVK01. Next base: position 6,843 of record JBEIVK010000103.1, on the reverse strand, counting down.
GTCGAGGCCGAGAAGCGCTTCAACGTCCCGGTGACCTGGGACGCCCAGATGGTGAGCTTCGGGCGCTGGTGGGCCGAGGGGCGCAGCCTGGGCGAGCTGCTGATGCACGTCGAGTCCCCCACCGACATCTCGGGGGACCTCGTCGGCGCGTTTCGCCGCGCCAAGGATCTCGCGGCGCAGCTCCGCGACGTCTGGGCGGAGGACCGCCCGCGCGCCTCGGCCATCGAGGCGATGCTGCGCAAGGTGACGCGCGACGAAGTGGAGGTCCTGGACTGAGCGGCGCGCCTGCGGCGGGGAAGGAAGGGGGCGTTGCGGGGGAAACCTTGGTTTCCCCTGCCCTCTGAAAAAATCCCGCAGCGCTCCGCCGGCCCGGGCCTCAGCGGATGGTGAGGTAGATGGGCACGCCCGCCTCGCCAAACGCGCCGATGAGGGCGCTGGCGACGGCCTCGTTGACGCGGCCGCCGATCGAGAGGCCGAGGAGCTGGGCGACACCGACGGTGAGGTGGCCTTTTTCGCGCGCGGCGACGGCCGCCGGGTCGGACACCTGCACGCGCACGGCGTGGTAACGGCCGGGGCCCAGCTCGACGGCGGTGGCGGAGTCGGGGCCGCTGGGGACGTAGGTCCAGGTGGTCGGCCCATCGGCGAGGAAGGGCAAGCACGCGACGGTGGCGGCGACGCCTTCGGCCTCCAGCTCGGCCCTCACGGAGGCGGCGCTGGAGGCGCAGACTTTTTGCCCGACGTCGACGCCGACCAGCTCCGCGAGGCCGATGAGGACCTTGCCCTTTTCTTTGCGGGCGAGGGCCGCCGGGTCGGCCACGACCACCCAGATGGCGCCTTCGAGGTCCTTGTAGCGGCGGGCGTCGGCGGGCAGGCTGAGGGCGAGAGGCAGGACGAGGGACCACATGGGGCGGGGCTCCGGGCGGCCGGGAGCTAACCCGCGGGCGGCGGCCGGTCGTCCGGCGCTCAGGGCGTTAGGCTGCCGGTGCCGAGGCCGCCGAAGAGCGTCATGCCCTCGACGGTGCTGCCGTCGTCCGGGCGGGTGCTGCGGGTGGTCTCCCAGCGGTAGAGGTAGATGGCGACGAGATCTCCCTCGTAGAAGCCGTCGAAGCCGGCGGGCGGGACCTGAAGGGCGCCGGTGTCGTTGGCGGCGCAGAGGACCTCGCCGACCTGGGCGCCGGAGGCCGGGTCGAACACGAGGATGTCCACGACGACGGCGTCGGCGACGCCGGCGGGGGCCCACGAAAAGACGGCCGCGGAGGCGGAGAGGGGCCAGAAGGCCTGCCCGCCGTCGTTGAGCATCGTGAGGGGCTGGATGTCGGTGAAGCCGCCCGTGGTGCGGAGCGCGCCCGGGACCGTGAGGCTGAGACCGGGCACGACGAGGTCCCACGCGGCGTTGCGGACGTAGTCGTCGCCGGCGAGGCCGGAGGCGAGGTACACCGTCTGGCCGTCGAGGGCACTGCGGCTGAGGGCGAGGGCCGCGCTGGCGCCAGACTCCAGGTAGACGGCGTTGCCGACGTCCCGGAAGCGCGTGGTGGGGGCGGAGGGCGTCGGGTCCCGCACGCAGGAGCCGTTGGGCGGGAGGTCGTCCAGCCAGGTGCCGGCGACCGGGTCGTGCAGCCAGACGCCGGCGTCGACCGCGAGGTTGGAGGGGAAGCCGAAGCAGCTCGGGCAGCCGATGACGAGGTAGTCCATCTGGACGCGCCCGGTGAGCAGGCCGCTGTTGTCGCCGCCGTCGCCGCCGTCGCCGCTCCCGCCGTCGCCGTCGCCGTCCCCGCCGTCCCCGCCGTCCCCGCCGACGGCGTCCGTGAAGGTGAAGCCGCCGGGCAGCACCGCCTCACCGCTGGGCGTGACGACGCGCACATCCACCGTGGCCTCGACCGGGACGGCGGGCGACACGACGAGCAGGGTCGCCGAGTCGATGCGCGTGGCCTCGAGCTCCGCCCCGCCAAACCAGACGACGGCGCCCGCGTCGAAGCCGGCCCCCGACAAGACCACCTCGGCCCCGCCGCCGAGCGGGCCGTAGTTGGGGACCACGCTGTCGATGCGCAGGCTGGCGAGCGCGCCGGAGTCGAGGGAGGCCGTGTCCGACTTGTCGGTGTCGAGGCCCATCGTGCCGCAGGCGGCCAGGCCACAGAGCAAAAGCGCGCGCATGGCGGCCTCCCGGCGGGCGGGCGGTCAGAGGGAGAGGATGATCTCTTCGAGCAGCTCTTCCATGTGAAGCGTGATCTGCTGCTCGTTGTGAAAGGTGGTGTAGATGGCCGTGCCGCCGCGCTCCAGGCGCACGGCGAGAGGAACGCCGGCGACCTGCCCGCCGTAGTAGAGGCGCGCCGTGCCGCGGACCATCGTGCTGACCGTGGACCGCGCCGACACAGGCACGACCCAGGCCGCGAGGTCGTAGCGGAGGTCCGCCTGGTTGGTGCCGAGGATGGCGATCATGTTGGGGTCGAGCACGTCGGCGACGACGCCGCCGTCCAGCCCGACGAAGGCGCTGCCGTAGACGAGGTCGTCCTCGTAGAAGTCCACCTCGTCGGGGAAGGCAGCCTCGAAGAAGTAGTAGGCCCAGTCCGAGGCGTAGATGCTGCCGCCGTTGGCGACGTAGTCCCGGATGTTGGTGCCGATCTCGTTCTTGCGGGTGAGCCAGGTGTCGGCCACGCCACAGTTGAAGAAGATGATGTCGTACTCGGCCATCTCGTCCGGGTCGGTCAAGAAGTCGATGTACTGGCTGCCCGTCACCCCGTTGTAGGCCGTGTATTCGAGGCCCATGCGGCCCAGGAAGGACTGGATGTGGTCGTACTCGCCGGTGACGACGGCGATGCGGACGTCTTCTTGCTGGAGGCACTCTTCTTCGGCCAGCTCGAGGGTGCCGGGGGCGCTCACCAGGACCTCGAAGGAGGTGGTGAAGCTGCCTTTTTGCACGCGGACCGTGTGGTTGCCCATCGGCACGCCGTCGAGGGTGAAGTAGCCGTCGGCGTCCGTGACGGACTCGATCGTGCGGTCTGGCAGGCCGTCGCCGGTGTCGTCCAGCTCCACCCACACCCGCGCGCCCACGACGTAGCCCTCCCCCGCGAGGTCGCACACGCGGCCGCGGATGCTGGCGAGGCCGGCGTCGCCGTCCGGGTCTCCCTCGCCGGTGTCCGTGCGGGAGGTGCCGGTGTCGATGGGGCCGCTGCCATCGGGCTCCTTCGGGATGAAGGCGTAGTCCGAGCAGCCGACCGCGAACACGAGGAGCAGGGACCGCATGGCGCCCTCCGACCTGCACCGTAGCCCAGGGCCCGGCCACCCTCAACCGCGGCGAAACCAGCGGCTCAGCGGCCCGCGAGGCGGCGGGCGACCGCCGGCGCGAAGTAGGTGAGCACGGCGTCGGCCCCGGCGCGCTTAAAGCCGAGCAGAGACTCGTCCACCACGGCGTCCAGGCTGAGCCAACCGTTGGCGGCGGCGGCGTGCAGCATCGCGTACTCGCCGGACACCTGGTACGCGAAGGTGGGCACGGCGAAGCGCTCCTTCACGGCGCGCACGATGTCCAGATAGGGCATGCCCGGCTTGACCATCACCAGGTCGGCCCCCTCGTCGATGTCCAGGCCCACCTCGCGGAGCGCCTCCGCGGCGTTGCCTGGGTCCATCTGGTAGGTGCGCTTGTCGGCGGCGCCGAGGGCGGCCTTGCTGCCCACCGCGTCCCGAAACGGGCCGTAGAAGGCGCTGGCGTACTTGGCGGCGTAGGAGAGGATGGCGACGTCGGCGTGGCCGGCGTCGTCCAGGGCGTCGCGAACGGCGCCGATGCGGCCGTCCATCATGTCGGAGGGGGCGATGACGTCGCAGCCGGCCTCGGCCTGCACGACGGCCTGCCGGCGCAAGGCCGCGATGGTCTCGTCGTTGAGGATGCGCCCGTCGCGGACGATGCCGTCCTGGCCGTGCGTGGTGAAGGGGTCCAGCGCGACGTCGCAGATGACGCCCACCCCCGGGGCCGCGGCCTTCACGGCCCGGACGGCCCGGCAGACGAGGTTGCCCCCGTCAAAGGCCAGCTCGCCGTCCGGGGACTTCAGGGACGGGTCGATCACCGGGAAGACCGCCATGGCCGGGATGCCGAGGTCTGCCGCCTCGCGGGCCGCGTCGGCGAGGCGGGCCAGGGAGAGGCGCGCCACCCCGGGCATCGACGGCACCGGAATCTCGGCGGCCGGGCCGTCGTGGACGAACACGGGCCAGATGAGGTCGTCCACGGACAGCGCGGACTCCCGCACGAGGCGGCGGATCCAAGGGGTGCGGCGGTTGCGGCGCAAGCGGGTGCGCGGGAAGGCGGACATGGACGCTCCGGGCCTCCCGCCTAACCGGCGCTGGGCGGCGGCACCGGCTCGACCTCGGCGCGGGCGCGCGGCAGCAGGAGGCGGAAGACGCTGCCATGACCGGGGCGGCTGCGCACCTCGATGGCGCAGCCCATCTTGTCGACCAGCTTCTTGACGATGGCGAGGCCGAGGCCCGTCCCCCCGGCGGCGCGGCTGCGCCCGCGATCCACGCGATAGAACCGCTGGAAGATGCGCTCGTGGTGGATCGGGTCGATGCCGAGGCCGACGTCGATGACCTCGACGAGCACGAAGGGGTCCCGCCGCTGGGCGCGCACCGTGACGAGGCCCTCCTCGTTGCTGTACTTGACGGCGTTGTTGATGAGGTTGCCGACGACATGGGCGAGGGCATCACGGTTGGCGATGGCGCGCTGCCCCACCGGCACGAAGACCTCGAAGTAGATGCGGCGCGCGCGGGCGGCGGAGCGGACGCGGTCGATGCATTCGGCGATGATGGGCGCCAGTTCGACGTCCTCCACCGGCAGCGGCTCCTCCAGGGCGTCGAGGCGCGCCAGGGTGAGGAGGTCTTCGAACATCTCCGTGAGGCGGCGGCCGTTGCGGTGGATGGCGTCCAGCGCTTGCAGATGGTCGGCCCCGAACAGCGCGCCGTCTTCGAGGAGGGTCTCCGCGTAGCCGACGATGGCCGTGGCCGGCGTGCGAAGCTCGTGGCTGATGTTGGCGACGAGGTCCGTGCGGGCCCGCTGCGCCTCCCGCAGCCGCGTGATGTCCTGCACCAGCGCGACGCGGCCGCCGCGGTCGTCCAGCGGGTACACGCGGACGAGCAAGTCCTTGTTGCCGCTGCGAAGCTCCAGCTCTTGCTCGCCGGTGCCACCGAGGGCCTCGGCCAAGGGCGGCAGCGGAACCGCCTCGATGGGCGTCCGGCCGAGGGGCTGCGGGACGATGGGGACCATGGTGGAGAGCGCGTCGTTGACGAGGCGCACCCGGCCGTCCGGGCCCGTCGCGAGGATGCCGTTCGGGCTCCGGGCGACGAGCAGCGTGGCCATCGCCGGGTCCACGGCGGCGTCGCTCACGGGTCGGTCACCTGGAAGCGGTAGCCGGCCCCGCGGACGGTCTCGACGTAGTTGGCGGAGTCCCCGAGCTTTTGGCGGAGGCGCTTGATGTGCGTGTCGACGGTGCGGGTGTTGAGCGAAGCCGGCAAGTCCCAGACCTCGACCAGCAGCTCGCCGCGCTCACAGAGCTTGCCCGGGTGGCTGGAGAGGTAGACGAGCAGACGGTACTCGGTGGCGGTGAGCTCCAACTCGGCGTCGTCCACCCAAGCGCGGTGCGCCGAGGGATCGATGCGGACCCGCCCGTGGTGCACGACCTGCCCGGGGGGGGCAGCCGCCGCTCCACCGCCGCCGATGCGGCGCGTCGCCGCCTGCACGCGCAGCACGAGCTCGCGGGGCGAGAACGGCTTGGTGACGTAGTCGTCGGCCCCCGCCTCAAAGCCGGCGATGCGGTCGTCCTCCTCGCCGCGCGCGGTGAGCAGGATGACGAAGGCCCCGCGGGTCGCCGGGTCCGCGCGCAAGCGCGCACACACCACCGTGCCCGAGATGCCGGGGAGCATGACGTCCAGCAGCACCACCGGAGGCTTGTGCGCCGCCGCGAGCTCCAGGGCCTCCTCGCCGGTGGGCGCGGGCAGCGGATCGAACCCGGCCCGCCGCAAATTGAGGCAGATGAGGTTGCGGATGTCGTCCTCGTCCTCGACGACCAGCACCTGGACGGCTTCGCTCATGGATCCACCCTCGCGTGTCGCGGGCCCCGGGCCGCCCCAGTGTAGCGCCGCGCGAGCGGACGCGGGGGCCGGCGCCCCGGAACACGTCGCGGGCCGGCCAGAAGGGCGCGGGCGACGGGCCTCGTGAACCCGCGGCGCGCCGGCGCGGGACGACGGGCCCGCGGTGCAATAGCCAACCGACATGTGGTGGTGGTCGCTCTGGGCCTGCGCGATCCCGACCCCCCCGTCCACCGGCGGGGCGGATGACGCGCGCGTGTACGCCGCCGCCCTGGCCACGGTGCGCCGCACGCCCGCCTCCACCGCCACCGCTTGCGCTGCGGTGCGCCCGCCGGCGCTCCACGCCGACTGCGTGGTCGCCGGCGTGGAGCGCCTCTCCCGCTCCGACCCGGCCGCCGCCCGGGCGCTCTGCGCCGCGCTGCCCGCGGCCGGGCTGGCGGAGTGCTCCTTCCGGCTCGCAGAAGGGAGCGGAGATCCCGCCGATTGCGCCGCGGCAGGGCCGTTCCAGACAGACTGCCGGATGCACCTCTGGTCGCGCCGGGTGGACGCCGGGCTTCCCGCGGCGGGCGGCCCGGCAGCCTGGGCCGCGGCGCTCGGGCCGGAGCTCAGCGCCTTCGGCCTGGACGCGGCCACCGACGCACCGTGGATCGCCCTCTTCCGCGCCGGGTTCGGGCGCGCGCCCACCCTGGATCCGGCCGGCTGCCCAGCCGTCGCCGCCGGCGCCGGGGCCGCCGCCGGGAGCGGAAGAGCAACCGACGGAACGCCAGTCCACGTCGG
>JBEIVK010000186.1:0-6901 GCA_040373935.1 Alphaproteobacteria bacterium | reverse complement strand
GCGCCGCCTCCGGAGGACACGCGACCCGCGCCGGAGGCGCGGGGCACGCCCCGTGCCGGGCGAGGTGGGGGTCAGACCCAGGCGTTGTTGAGGACCTCGCCCATGCCGCCGGCGCCGGGGACGATGTACTGGCGCTCGTTGAGGCCGCGCTCGTCGGCCCAGCGGGTGCCGGGGCGGGTGGCGAGGACGTCGGGCGGGGAGAGGCCGCGGTCCAGGCGGATGGCGTAGACGGTGAGGTCGGGCAGCTCGCGGGCGACGCGGGCGAGGAACTCGGGGGTGACGACGAGGTGGAGGCTGACGATGCGGCGGGGGCGGCCGCCGTCGGCCTGGAGGTAGCGCTGGATGACGCCGCAGAGGCTGGTGCCGGTGGCGGCCATGGGGTCTGGGAAGAGGACGGTGGCGCCGTCGACGGGGCCGCCGATCTTGCTGCCGTCGAGCTGGACGCCGACGACCTCGTGGGCGGCGTTGGTGGCGCGGCTGGCGACGATGTGGTCTTGGCGGAGGTGGGCGGCGTCGATGACGTCGTGGAGGGACTCGTAGACGCGGGCGCTGGGGAGCATGCCGGCGCGGGCGATGTCGACGACGACGACCCGCTGGTCGCGGCGGATGGCCTCGCCGCGGTACACGCCGGCGACGGGGTGCTGGGCGGCCATGCGGGTGGGGACCTCGACGGGCCGGGTGAGGAGCTCGCGGGCGGCGACGGCGGAGAGGAGGTGGTCGTAGAGGCGGGAGACGAGGCGGTTGACCTCGGGCTGCACGACGTCGGGCTGGCAGAGGCGGGCGAGCACGGACAGGGACCACGGGTCCGAGAGCAGGTGGACGTTGGGGCCGTAGGCGTGGTCGAAGGTGCCGCCGCGCGGGAGGGTGGACCACTGGGCGTCGATCATGGGGCGGGCTCTCCGGAGGGGGCGCCGAGGGCGCGCAGCAGGGCGTCGAGATGGGTGAGGAGGCGGGTGAGGGTGCCGGAGGTGATGAAGCGCGCGGCGAAGGGGAGGGGGCCCGGGGCATCGGCGGCGGTGGCGGCGAGGGCGGCGCCGAGGGGGCGGTGGCCGAGGAGGAGCAGCACGGGCTCGCGGAGGGTGGGGTCATCGATGAGGGCGGCGATGGGGGCGCGGACGCCGTCGTCGGGGCTGGCGCGGGCGAGCAGGCGGGCCGAGAGGGCCGGGAGAGACTGGACGCGGGCGCCGCTGGCCTGGAGCCAGGGGGCGGCGTTTCCGAGGGCGGCCCACGTGCCCGGGGCCGGCAGGACGGCGGCGAGCACCGGGCCGAGGGTGGTGACGGCGGCGGGGGTGTCGGGGCCGTCGAGCAGGGCCCGGGAGAGCAGGGCGAAGGCGTCGGACCAGGCGAGGGGGGCGGCGCCGGGGGCGCAACCGCTGGGGGTGCCGAGGCGGCGGCTGTCGAGCACGACGGGGAGAACGAGCAGCAGGTCGCGCAAGAAGGGGCTGCCGCCGGCGTCCCGCAGCAGCTCTTCGAGGGGCGGCACGAGCCCGGCGCCGTGGGTGAGGGTGAGGGCGTCGACGAGCTGCGGCAGGCGGTCCGTGGACGGCGTGTCGGTGATGAAGGCGTCCAGCACGTTGAGCGGAACGACGAGGAGATCCCCCGCCGGGGCGTCGTTGAAGCGGTCCAGGGCCGGGAGGTCGGCCACGAGCTGGGCGTCGAGCACGGGGCAGACGCCCGTGTCGGCGATGAGGCCGAGCGTGGCGCCGGTGAGGCCCCAGCCGAGGGCCTCGCCCAGCAGCGCGGTGGCGAAGACGGCGGTGCCGGGCTCTTGCGCGGCGAGGGTGCGCAGCAGCGTGACCGAGAGGTTGCCGAGGTCCGCCTCCAAGGTGGTGAAGCCGAGGTCCACCGCGCAGGAGAACGGCTGGTTGGCCTGGGCGAGCAGGCGCAGGAGCGCGTGCAGCGCGCTGTCTTCACCCGGGGAGAGCGGCGCGCCCGCGGCGTTGACGGTGGCCATCCAGGCGAGCTGGGCGGCGAGGGGGGCGAGGTGGCCGCCTGCCTCGGCGTCGAGCAGCGCGAGGCGGAGCCGCTCGGCGAAGGCGGCGTCCCCCAGCAAGGCCGTGAGGGTGGGCGCGGCGGCGGCGCGCAGCGGCGTGCCGTCGGTGAGGCGGGCGTCCCAGACGGCGCGCACGAGATCCTGCGCGGAGTCCCCGGTGGCGGCGGCCCAGCGGTCGTTGGCGGGGCTGCGGGTGGCGTCGATGGAGGCGCCGAGGTGGGGCAGCAAGCCCGTGGCGACGGCCTGGACCGTCGGGTCCTCGGTGGTGGCGATGGCTTGCAGGGTGCAGAGCGCGTCGTCGGTGGTGGGGGAGACGAGGGCGTCGGCGACGAGGCGCGGGATGGCGGGGCCGTCCTCCCGCACGGCGTCCGCCGCGCCGGCGATCACCGGCAGCAGCGGGACGACCACGCCGGCCTCGAAGGCGGCGGCATCGGCCGGGGTGCCGGCGGCGGCCACCGCGCCGTAGGCCTGCCCGTAGAGCGCCTCGACCGCGATCTCCAACAGCGGCGCGAGCAGGGGCGGTTCTTCTGCCAGCAAGTCTTGCGCGGCGGAGAGCAGCGTGAGGAGATCGACCTCGATGGCGCCGGGCAGCGTGTTCCAGAGGCGACCGACCTGGGCGCCGGCCGGGAGGCCATCCGCGGCGGGCGCGTCCAAAGACGAAAACACCCCCGCGAAGGGGGCGAAGCTGCCGTCCTGGTCCAAACAATCGAACAGGAGACCCAGCTCGACGGCGTCCACCTCGGAGAGCCCGTCGGCCAGGTTGACCGCGTAGCAGGGCCCGGAGGGCGCGGGGGCGGACGTCCAGTCCGGTGCATCGCCCGACCCGCCGCAGCCGAGCGCCAGCGTCAGCAGCAGCGGGGCGCGGGGCACCCGGAGGCCCCGCCTCAGTCGAACAAGTAGCGGACGCCGACGACCGCGTTGCCGCCGTAGGTGGCGACCTTGCGGAACCGGATGGAGGCGTTCACGTTGGCGAACACGTTGATGCGCTCCTTCGCGGTGTAGCCGACCATGAGGCCCGGCTCGGCGAGGAAATACTCCAGGTTGTCCACCGTGATGAAGCCGGCGCCGAGCATCGTCATGGCGCCGACGTGGAACTTCGCGGGGTCGCCGAGGAAGATCCACTGGATGCCGGCGCTGCCGATGCCGACGCGGGCGGCCGGCTGCTCGTGGGCGGCCGGGTAGAAGAACTCGTAGTTGGCGGTGTCTTCGCCGCTCAAGTCCGGCACGTTGGGCGGGGCGTCGATGAGGCCGTAGAACCGCGTGATGCCCCAGATTTTGTCGTCGCGGTCCCCGAGGAAGACCTCGAGACCGCCGCCACCGGTGGGGCGAAGCTGGGTGTCGATGCCCTGAAGGCCGTCCTCCCGGTAGTAGTAGGCGCGCGTCTGGTAGAGGCCGCCCCCACCGAGGAGGCCGACACCGCCGGCGAAGGCAGGGGCGCTCGACAGGAGCACGGACGCGGCGACGAGGCGGGCGAACAGTCGCATGGAGCTCTCAGGAGGGCGAAGGACGTCGCACCTTATAGCGCCTGACCGGTGGTCTTGGCAAGGCGCAGGCGCATGGACTCAGCGGGATCCGTCAGAGGCGCCCGTGTCATCGCCCGGAGCGGACGGCAGCACCTCGAAGGCGAGCCCGCGGCCTTCGCCGTGGGCGTTGCGGACCGTGAGCGTGGTCGCCCCGACGGGAGCGCCGACGGGCACGGTGATGGTGATGGTCTCGGCGCAGGTGTCGGTGCAGGTGGCGTCGCACGCGTCGCAGTCGGAGCAGCCGGTGCAAGAGCTCTCGGCGCGGCAGGTGTCGCAGGCGTCGCAGGACGTGCGGTCCACGAGGGAGATCTCCGCAGGGAGGCCGCCCAGGAGGACGACCGTGTCGAAGGCGGTGGTGAAGGGGGTCCCGGCGATGACGACGGCCTCCCCCGGCGCCGCGGCCGCCGGGGTGGCGCTGGCGAGGGACAGGTCGCAGCGCAGCGAGGTGGGCACGGCGGTGGCCGCGCAGGCGGAGAGCGGGGCAAGGAGGGCGAACAGCGCCCAGCGAGAGGCCATGGCTAGAAGTCCGTGATGAGGAGGTCTTCGGTGCTCTTCTGGCCGATCTCCCCGACGACGTTCGTCGGGGCGGTGCCGGGCAGCATCGGCACGGTGCGGCCGCCGATCGCCACGCGCCCGGTGGACTCGTCGATCGGCACCATCTCCACCCCGGGGATGGGCCGGAACTCGCCGGCCTCGCCGCGGGGCGCGGCCTTCTCCATGACGTCCATCCAGATCGGCAGCGCGATGTCGCCGCCGGTGAAGCCGACGGGCATCGGCTTCGGCTGGTCGTAGCCCACCCAGGCCGCCGTGAGAACCTTGGGGGAGTAGCCGACGAACCAAGCGTCGTGGAAGTCATTGGTGGTGCCCGTCTTGCCCGCCACCGGGACACCGAGCTTGTTCGTCTTGGCTGCCGTGCCGCCGGTCGCGACCTCGCGCAGCAGGAAATGCGTGACGCCGGCGACGCCGGCCGGCATCACCTGGGGCCAGCCGCCGTCCGGCGGCGCCCACTGCTCGATGACGGTGCCGTCACGGTCCACCACCTTGTCGATCCAGTGGGGCTCGACGAGGCGGCCGTAAGACGCGAAGGCGCTGTAGGCGCGCGCGAGCTCGACCATGGTCAGGGAGCTGCTCCCGAGGCCCATGGAGAGGTCGCAGGAGCGGCACCAGACCTGGCCTTTGGCGTCTTTGCGCTCGTCGACGCAGGGATCGGTCTCCGGGATGCGCTCGATCGGCAGCCAGTCGCACACCCGAAGGTTGACGTCGCACGAATGGCACCACCGGCCGCCGTCTGCTTCTTGCGGGGCGTCCAGGCACGCCTTGGTGCCCTGCACCGGGCGCTCCTCGCCGTCGACGCGAACGGTCAGCGCGTCCGGGCGCACGACCGGGCAGGAGTTGGCGTCGCAATGGGTGCACCAGACCATGCCGGCCTTGGCGGAGGGCTCGGCCGTGCCGGCGCAGGGGGCGTCCGCCTGGATGTGGGTCCGCGTACAGGCAGGCGTGTCGAACCCGATGCGCAAGGCCGGGCCGGCGAGCTGGAAGACCGGCTCCAGACCCACCAGATCGAGCACGCGCACCGTGCAGGTGTTGCGGGACATCTGCAGGGCGCGGCGGAGGGTGATGTTGCCGAGGTAGTCCTCGCCATAGTTGCCGGGCTTCCAAAGCTTGTCGCCCACCGTGGCGAAAGCGGTCGGGGCGTCTTGCAGCATCGTCCCCGCGGTGACCTTGCGGGTGCCGATGGCGGCCGCGTACACGATGGGCTTGAAGGTGCTGCCGACCTGCCTCCGCGCTTGGGTGACCCGGTTGAACTCGCTGTCTGCGAAGTCCACGCCGCCGACCATCGCGAGCACCGCGCCGTCTTCGAGGCGGTAGCTCAGGAGCGCGCCTTGCAAGGCGGAATCCTGCTGCAGACGGGCCGCCGCGAAGGGGCCCGGACCCGCCGCGGTGTAGCCCGCGAGGTTGTCCACCTCGCTGGTGCGAAGCGCCTCGACGCGGACCTTGACGATGTCTCCGGGCTTGAGCACGGCCTCGAGGGAGGACTGGGCGCGGCCCTTGTAGCTGCGCTCCGCGTTGGGCTGCACCGCCCAGGTGGTCCAGGAGAGCGGGATGAGGGCGCGGTGCGCGCCCACGCCGACGATGGCGTGCTTCGGGGCCACCTCCAGCACGCTGGCCTCGTAGACCCGCCCGACGACGAGGGTGCTCTGCGCGGGGAGCGGCGCGGCCCCGAGGACCGCCGGCGGGCCAACCGTGAGCACCCGCTCGGCCTCCTCGGCGCGCAGGGCGGACTCCTGGGCGTCGAGCACCTGGCGCAGCTCGCCCACCGGCACGCTCCGCAACGGACCCCGCCACCCAGCGAGGCGATCTGCACGGCCAACGCCGTCTTCCAGGGCTCGCTGGGCGGTGGTTTGGAGGTCCAGGTCCGCCGTGGTGTGGACCGCCAGGCCGTCGTTGTAGATCTTGTCGAACCCGTAGGTGTCGACGAGGTAGCGGCGCACGTGCTCCGCGAAGTGCGGGGCCTGGGTGAGGAAGGGGTTTTCTTCGCGGTAGATCTTGACCGGCTCGGCCAGCGCGGATTCGGCCGTCGCGTCGTTGATGTAGCCCTTGGCGAGCATCTGCCCGATGACGTACTCTTGGCGGGCGCGGGCTTTCTCCGGGTGCTTGTGCGGGCTGTAGTCCGAGGGCCGCTGCGGAAGCCCCGCGATGATGGCGCTCTCGGCCAAGGTGAGCTGCTCGGCGGACTTCCCGAAGTAGGTCCGCGCGGCGGCCTCGATGCCGTAGGCGCCGGAGCCGAGGTAGATCTCGTTCAGGTAGAGGTAGAGGATGTGGTCCTTCTCGAAGGCATCCTCGATTCGCTTGGCGAGGATGACCTCGCGAATCTTCCGCTCGTAGGTCTTCTGGTTGGTGAGAAGGAAGTTGCGCGCCACCTGCATCGTGATGGTGGAGGCGCCCTGCGCCTTCCGGCCCTTGGCGGCGTTGCGCAGGATGGCGCGGAAGATGCCCTCGATGTCCACGCCGTCGTGATTGTAGAACTGCGCGTCCTCGGCGGCGAGGAATGCGTCTTTGAGGTGCTGCGGGAAGGCTGACAACGGGCGGACGTAGCGGCGCTTTTCGTAGACCTCCGCCAGCACCCGCCCGTCCCTCGCGTACACCGTGGTGACGGTGGGGGGCTCGTACTTGCCCAAAGCCTCGATGGTGGGGAGCCCGTGGCTGAGCGACCAGAACGCGAAGGCCAGCGCGCCGCCCCCAGCCAGCACTGCCAGCGCGCCGATCAGCGCCGCCGCGCGAAGCATTCGCCCGAACACGCCCCGTCGGGGCGGCGGAGCGGACGCCGCGCGGCGCTGGGGCACGAGGGCGGGCGGGACGGGCGGGCGAGGCGGGGCCGCGGATC
>JBEIVK010000096.1:0-9908 GCA_040373935.1 Alphaproteobacteria bacterium | reverse complement strand
GGAGCGGCCAGGCGGCCGCGACCCGCCGCAGAGACCCGGTGCCCCGCCGACGGCGGGGCAGGCGCCCCCCGGCGGCCGGGCGCGGGGGATCAGCCCGCGGCGCCATCGGGGGCGAGGAAGCCCATCTGGCCGTTGTGTTCGAAGACGACGAGGCGGAGCTGGGCGCCGAGGCGGTGCGCGATGCCGGCGGCGCGGGCGGGTGGGAAGAGCTCGACGAAGCGCTGGGTGGCCTCGGCGGGCGGGCAGCCGGCGAGGCCGGCGACGATGCAGCGGCCGTCTTCGGCGATGCGCAGGGCGAGCTCGGCGGCCTGGGCGTCCGGGAGGTCGGAGGTGAGGATGGCGTCGCTGTCGTCGTGGAGAGCGCCGGCGAGGCCGGCCTCGAAGGTGGGGACGTCGACGCGGACCTCGCGCTGGGAGACGGCGCCGCGGGCGTCGCGGTGGAGGTACTCGATGGGCTGCTCGAGGGTGAGCAGGTGGCCGCGGACGAGGCGGGCGAAGGCGTTGGTGAGCGCGCCGAGGAGGGCGTGGCGGCCGCGCGCCCCGCAGACGAGCACGAGGCCGGGGCTGCCCCAGATGGCGGCCGCGGCGTCGTCGGGGGCGCCGAGGCTCTCGATGGACGGGGGATCGAGGGCCATTCGGTGCACGAGCACGCCGATGGTGCCGCGCTGGCGGAACAGCGTGGCGCGGAAGCGCCCTTCTTTGGGGATGCCGAAGCCGACCTCGGCGTCGGTGAGGGTGGCGAGGGGAAGCTCGCGGCCGGCCAGCTCGAGCACCAGCTGGGCGATGCGCTGGGTGGCGGCCGGCAAGAGCGGGTCGTAGGCCGTGGGCACGAGCTCGCCGCGGATGCGCATGCGCGGCGGGCCGGGCACTTTGAAGTGGAGGTCGGTGGCGCCGGCGTCGCGGGCCTCCCGCAGCAGTCGCTTGAGCGAGTCCTGGTCCCAGTTCATGGTCCCTCCGCGGGGTGAGCCATCGGCCGGATGGGCGCGGGCTGAAGCCGGCTGCGACGTCAATCTTCGTCGTTCCGGGAGCTGCGGTTGCGCTGCTTGCGGCGATCGCGGGCCTCGCGGGCGGCGCGCAGCTTGTCCTCGACGCTGGCGACGGGGGCCGCGGTTCCCAGGGCCGGAAAGGCGGGTGGGCCGCCCTCTTTGCCGGACTGGCGCCGCTGCGCGCGGCCCTGCCCGGGGGCGAGGCCGACGCGGCCGCCGTTGGTGCCGCCGCCGAGGCCGGGCATCCCGCCGAACATGCCGGTGGAGCCGAGGTTGGCCATCATCTGGCGCGTGCCCATGAAGCGCTGCATCAGGGCCTCGACCTCGGGCAGCGTGCGCCCGGAGCCCTTGGCGATGCGGAGCATGCGCGACTTGTCGATGAGGTCCGGGCGGTTGCGCTCCTGGCGCGTCATGGATTGGATCATCGCCTCGACCTTGACCAGCTCGCGGTCGTCCAAGGCCTCGGGCGGGAGCTGCTCCATCAGCTCGCCCATGCCGGGGAGCTTCTCGAAGATGGAGCGCAGGCTGCCCATCTGCTTGATCATGCCGAGCTGCTTCTGGAAGTCCGCGAAGGTGAAGTCGCCCTGGAGCATCCGGGCGGCGTCTTTTTCGGCGTTGTCGGTGTCGACGACCTTCTCGAAGTCCTTCATCAGCCCGACGACGTCGCCGAAGCCGAGGATGCGGTCTGCCAGGCCCTCGGGACGGAAGTCTTCGAGCTTGTCGAGCGTCTCGCCCATGCCGAGGAAGCGCACCGGCTTGCCGGTGACCTGCTTGATGGCGAGCGCGGCGCCGCCGCGGGCGTCGCCGTCCAGCTTGGTGAGCACGAAGCCGGAGAAGCCGAGCCGGCGGTCGAACTCGGCGGCCGTGCGCACGGCGTCCTGGCCGATCATGGCGTCGCAGACGAAGAGGATCTCCGCCGGGTTGGTGCGCGCCTTGATCTCCTCGAGCTCCTGCATCAGGGCGTCGTCGATCGCGAGGCGGCCCGCGGTGTCGATGATGACGACGTCTCGGCCGACGTTGCGGGCCTGGGTGACCGCCATCGTCGCGAGGTCCACGGGCTTCATGCCCTTGATGGAGAAGACGGGCACGGCCAGCTTGCGGCCGAGGGTCATCAGCTGGTCGATGGCGGCGGGGCGGTAGATGTCCGCCGCGACGAGCATGGGCTTCTTGCCGTCGTTCTTGAGGCGGCGAGCCAGCTTGCCGGCCGTCGTCGTCTTGCCGGAGCCCTGCAGCCCGACCATCAAGATGACCGCGGGCTTGCCGTCGAGCGCGAGGGGGGCGCCGGCCGGGCCCATGAGGGCCGTCAGCTCGTCGTGGCAGATCTTGATGAAGTAGTCCGCCGGGGACGGCTGGAAGCCGGGAGGGAGGCCGGGGATCTCCAGCTTCACCTTGGTTTGGACGACCTCGCCGATCGCGCGCTCCTTGACGCGGTCCAAGAAGGACTTGACGACCGACAGCTCGACGTCGGCCTCGAGCAGGCTCACCCGCACGTCGCGCAGCGCGGCGGCGATGTTGTCTTCGTCGAGCTGGGTCTTGCCCTGGAGCTTGAGGCGAGCGTTGCGGAAGCCCTTGGTGAGCGTATCGAGCATGGAGTCCCCGGCGCGGCGGCGGTCTGGCCGGCCCCCTTAACCGCCGGCGCCGGGGCCGCGCACCGGCGGCGGTCGCCCGTCCCGCATCCAGGTGAGGGATGGGTCCAGCGCCAGGGCGGCCTCCCACCACCGCGCCGCCGCGGCGGCGTCGCCCGATGCCCGCGCACAGTTGGCCCGGCCGCCGAGGTGGATGCCCTCCCGCGGGGCCAGCGCCGCCGCGCGGGCGTAGGACGCGTCGGCCGCCGCCGGGTCCCCCAAGCCCAACAGCGCGTCTCCCCGGCCGTGCCAGCCCCAGGGGCTCTGCGGGTGCGCCGCGATCACCTGGCCGAAGCAGTGCAGGGCCTCCGCGTGGTCTCCCCGCGCGAAGGCGGCGCGTCCATCGCCGAGCGGGTCGTCGTAGCCGAGCGCGCGAAGGGTGGGCACGGGCACCGGGGCGGCGCGGCGATCGCGTCGGGCGAGGGCCTGAAGCTCGGCGTCGGACGGGCGGCGCAGCACGCGCCCGAGGACCGCCGCGGCGGCCAGGGCCAGGGCGTCGAGGTGCCGGGCCCACGCGGGGCGGGGCGGCGGCGCGGGGGAGGGTGCAGAGGGCGTGGCCACAGGCTATTTCAGGGCACGGGTGAGGGGAGGTTGGCCATGAGGCTGCGCTTGCGGGTCGGGGTCGGGGTGGCGCTGGGGCTGGGGGCCTGCAGCGACTACGATCTCATCAAGTCCGCCGGAGACGACGTCTTCTACCAGAACCCCGCGGGCAAGGTGGATGTCCTGCTCGTCGTGGACAACTCCTGCTCGATGGAGCCCTACCAGGAGCGCCTCTCCACCAACTTCGATGCCTTTCTCACCTACTTCGTGGAGGGCAACGTCGACTACCAGATCGGCGTCGTCACCACGGCGGTGACGGAGCCCATCGTGGACGACACGCGCGGCTGCACGCAGGAGGTCATCGACTCCATCCCCTCGGGCGGGCGGCTGGTGGGCGGCACCTACATCACGGCCGGCAACCCGGACGGCGCCTCGCTGTTCGCAGATCTCGTGAGCGTGGGCACCTGCGGCGCCTCCTACGAGATGGGCCTCGAAAGCGCCTACCTCGCCCTCACGCCGCCGCTCGTCGACGGCGCGAACGCGGGCTTCCTGCGCGACGACGCCTACCTCAGCGTCATCTTCGTGTCGGACGAGCAGGACTCCTCCCCGCTGGCCACCAACACCTACATCAACGCGTTCCGCGAGGTCAAGGGCCAGCGCAACCGCGACATCTTCAACGCCTCCGCCCTCGTCGTCACCAACGAGGACGAGTGCACCGCCGCGCAGGCCGCCGCTTCCGACGCCGGCACCCGCTACGTCGACGTCGCCACCCAGACGGGCGGCATCATCGGCAACCTGTGCGCCGAGAACTTCGGCGCCATCGTCACCGAGCTGGGGCTCGCGTCCAGCCGCCTGTCCGACGCCTTCCCCCTCTCCCAGCTCCCCGACGCGGCGTCCATCACGGTCGGCGTGGACGACGCGCTCGTCGGCTGCAACGCCGGCGCGTGGTGGTACGAGCTGCGCGGCGAGGGCGAAGACGTCCAGGGCACCATCGTCTTCGACCGCCAGCTCCTCCCGCCGCCGGGCTCCAAGATCAGCGTCACCTACGATCTCGGCAACGGGGACCCGTCCACCTTCTGCACCGGAGGCGAGTGATGCTGCGCGCGCTTCTCCTGCTCGGCGCCGCCGGGCTCTCCGTTTCGGCCTGCTCCGTCGCCCCCAAAACGAGCTGCGTCTCCAACGGCGACTGCGCCGAGAAGCAGATCTGCTCCGACGAGGGCGTCTGCGAAGACGTCGGCTGCACCACCTCCAGCGAGTGCGGCATCAACCAGTACTGCAACGCATCTTACGAATGCGCCCCGGGCTGCGGCGACGACGCCGACTGCGTGGCTGGCCAGGTCTGCAACACCGCCACCAACGCGTGCGAGGCCTACGGCTGCCGCGACACGCAGCTCGACTGCAACTACGGCGAGTTCTGCGACCCGACGACCCGCTCCTGCTTCGCCACCGACCAAAACCTGTGCGGCGAGTGCAACCCCAACAACGCCGGCTCCTGCGGCGGCGGGGCCTGCTACGTCAACGAGGTGCTGGACCGCACCTGCAACGCCCGCAACGGCGACCGCGACTGCGGGTCCGGCTCCTACTGCGGCATCTTCGAGGTGGACACCTCCTTCACCTGCGACGACTGGATCGGCTTCCCCGACGACTCCCAGTGCCCGAACGGCTGGTACTGCGACACCCTCGATCCCGGCACCGCGCCCGTCGGCAACTACTGCCACCGCGACTCCTGCTACACCGCGGCCTGCTTCTACGAGTGCGGCTCGGACGCCCGCACCGACGAGGACTGCCCGCGGGGCTTCCAGTGCGTCGGCCTCGGCGCCGGCGCGGGAGAGGTCTGCGTGGCAGACTGCGCCTACCTGGAGAGCAACGGCTTCCTCGAGTAGTCGCTGCGGCCGCGCCGGTCGCGCGGGGAGGGCGTCTTCGGGGGGCAGGGGAAACCGCCGGTTTCCCCCGCTACGCCCCCTTCCCGCCGCGCCCCGGCCTCAGGCGCGGCCCTTGACGTCCGCGACGAAGGCGACGCCCCCGGCGCTGCCGTCGTCCCGGCGCAGCGGCACCTCCGCGACCCGAAAGCCCGCCTCCCGCAAGGCGGCGGACCACACGGCCCGCGGAAACGCCGAGAGCGTGTGGGTCTCGTGGCGGTGCTCCACGCGCCCGCCGGCGTGGCGCAGCAGCAGCGAGAAGGCCACGGTGTAGGTGTCGTCGTCGGGGCGGGACTTCCAGGACCACTCGAGGAAGCGCGCGCCGCGGCCGTCGGGGGCGTCGCTGCCGCCGCTGGACGCGCCGGGGCGGAAGGTCTCGGCCGTGTGGTCGGGCAAGCAGAGCAGCCGCCCGCCGGGCGCGAGGGCCCGCCGCGCCGACGCGACCGCCTGCCGGACCGACGCGCGGTCCGGGAGATAGGAGGCGGCGTCGTGCAGCAGCACGGCGTCCACGGGCGCGGGGAGGGTGAAGTCCCGCAGGTCTGCCTCCACCGTGCGGGCCTGGGGCACGCGGGCGGCGGCCAGCGCGAGCATGGGCGCGCTGCGGTCCAGCAAGGTGAGCGTGTAGCGGCGGGCGAGGTGGACGGCGGTGGTGCCGCCCCCGCAGCCCAGCTCCAGCAGGCTGCGGATGCGGCGGCCCGGGCTGTGCTGCAGCAGGCCGTCGATGAGCCGGGCCTCGTCGGCGGCCACCTCCGGCGGCGAGAGCAGCGGCCACCAGGGCGCCCAGTCGGCGTAGAGCAGGGGCATCAGGACACCGGGTGGTCGAAGCCGCCGGGGGCCCGGCGGGGGGCCGGCGCGGGGGCCGGCGGCGTGGCGACGGTGTCCTGGCCGGGGCCGTGGCGGGGGGCGCCGACGAAGACGCCGCCGGGCAGCCCCACGAAGCGCCGGGCGACCCAGGACTTCAGGCGCGGCGCGAGCCAGCGCCGCACGGGCCCGGTGAGCAGCAGCAGGCCCGTGAGATCCGTGAGGACGCCCGGCGTGATGAGGAGAATGCCGCCCACCAGGACGAGCAGGCCCTCGACCAGGCGGTCTGCCGGCGGGATGCCCGAGCGGGCGTCCTCGCCCAGCTGGCGCAGCACGGCGAGGCCCTCGCGCTTGGCGAAGCTCGCGCCCAGCGCGCCGGTGAGCACGATGAGGAAGACCGTCTCGCCCACGCCCATCCATTTGCCGAGCTGCAGCAGCAGGTACAGCTCGATGGCGGGGATGATGGTCATCGCGAGGAGGAGGCGCGCCATCATGGGACTGCCTCCGCGGCGGCGGCCGCCTCCGCGGCCTTCGCCTCGCCCCACAAGTCGTCGAGGGCGGCGGCGCCCAGGGCGTCCAGCGCCAGGCCCCGGGCCGCCGCAATGCGCTCCATGTGCCGGAAGCGGGTGGAGAAGCGGTCGTTTGCGGAGCGCAGGGACTCCTCCGGGCTCGCGCCGATGTGGCGCCCGAGGGACGCGAGCGCCATCAGGGTGTCGCCGTATTCGTGGGCGACCGCGGCGGCCTCGCCGGACGCGAGGGCGGCCCGCAGCTCCCCGAGCTCTTCCTCGACCTTGGCGAGCACCCCGGCGGCGTCTGGCCAGTCGAAGCCCACGGCGGCGGCTTTCTCGGCTTGGCGGTGCGCCCGCAGCAGGGCCGGCAGCGCGCGGGGCACGCCGTCCAGCCGACCCCCGCCGGCGCGCGACGCCGCCTTGCGCGCCTCCCACGCGGCGATCGACCCGCTCTCGCGCCGTGGCTCCTCCCCGAAGACGTGCGGGTGGCGGCGCACCATCTTGGCGTGGATGCCCGCGGCGACGGCGTCCACCCCACCGCGGCCGGCCTCCCCAGCCATCTCGGCGAGGAGCAGCACCACGAAGAGCAAGTCGCCGAGCTCTTCGTCCTGGCGCGGGCCGTCCCCGGCGTCGATGGCGTCCAGAAGCTCGTACAGCTCTTCGGTGAGGTACGGGCGCATCGAGAGGGGCGTCTGCGCGGCGTCCCAGGGGCAGTCGGCGCGCAGGCGGCGGACGAGGGTGACGAGGTCGGGCAGGCCGTCGGCGGGCGCGGACATGCGAGGGCTCTATCGCGGTGCCTGGTGGTGGGCGCGGCCATCGTGGGGCATAATGCGGGCCCCAGGTGAACCATGCGCGCGTCCTCTCTGCTCCCTCTGTCTTCGGCCCTTCTGCTGCTCGGCGGCTGCGCTTCGGACTACGCCCTGAAGTCGGAGCGCACGGTGGGAGATCTCGCGCTCGCGCTGACCTCGCCCACCTACGGGCAGTTCCTGGGCGGCGCGACGGTCAATGTCACCGGCACCGTGAGCCCGGCGCAGGCCTTCGTCTTCGTCGAGGGCGAGCGGGTGGAGGTCGCGCGGGACGGCAGCTTCTCCGTCGAGCTTCCTGTGGACCACGCCTACCGCATCGTCGAGGTCGAGGCGCGCCTGGACGCCCAGCTCGAAGAGGCACGCCTGCCGGTTTTTCGCGGCAACGACCCGCTGCTCACCTGGCCCGGCGGCGCCACCGCGCGGCTTCTGCCCCCGGGGCTCGAGAAGCTGGGCGAGGTCGTCGGGGCGGCCATCGACGAGATCGGCTGGGCAGACCAGCTCTCTGCGGCGCTGCCCTCCTTCGCCTCCGATGGCGTCTCGCTCACGGCCCTCGGCGTCTTCCACGACCCGACCGTGGCCGTGCTCACGCCGGCGCCCGAGGGGCTCGATGCCGCCATCGCCCTTCGCATGGTGACGGTCGAGTACCAGCTCGACGTCCCGTGGCTCGGCCTGTCCGAGACGCTCATCATCGGCTTTGAAGAGATCTCGGTGGGCGGCACGCTGTTGCCCAGCCTGGAAGACGACGGGCATCTCTGGCTCACGCTCAGCGACGCGCAGGTGGACTTCTCGGAGCCCATCTTCGAGTTCGGCTTCCTGCAGGGTTGGCTCTTCGACCTCGTGGTGGACCTCCTGAACGAGTGGGTGTTGGAGCCGCTGGGCGAGATCGTGCTCAACCTCGTGCTCGACAACTTCGGCAGCATCGACCTCGGCGGCCCGCTCGCCTTCGAGACGGACCTGCTCGGCACGCTGGTGGGCGCGCGCCTGACCGACCTCCGCTCAGACCTCGCGGGCCTTGGCGCCGAGATCGCCGTGGGCATCGGCGAGCCGGCCGCCGAAGAGCCGATCGGCCTGCCGCTGCCCGAGGACGCCCCGGGCCTCCCCGCGGGCGCCCAGGTGGCGCTCGGCCTGCACGAGGGCGCGGTGCAGCTGCTCATGGAGGAGGCCTTGCTCGGCTTCCTCTCCCAAGATCTGGATCTCGGCGGCACCACGGGGGATCTGCTCGGCAACACCTTCAAGGCCCTCCCCGGCGGTGAGCAGGCGCCGGACGGCGACGGCTGGTGCCTCTCCCTGGACCCGGGCACGGCCCGCGTCGCCCGGCTGCAGGAGGGCGTGGAGCCCCTGGCCGTCGTCTACCTGCCGGACTTCATCATCGATGTCGGGATTCGCCAGGGCAACACCTGTCCCACCTGGCTCAAGGCCAGCCTCGCGATGGAGCTGGGCATCGGCCTCACGGACGGCACGGCGCTCAACCTCGGCATCGAGGTGCCGGAGGGCAAGGTGCTGGAGTACGGCGCCGAGGGCGTGGACGAGGCGGAGCTCATCACCCGCCTCGGCAGCACCCTGTCGGGGCTCATCGGGCTGCTGGGGGGCGGCTTGCTGAACTTCGACCTCGCCGACATCCTCGGCGGCGCGGGCGGGGGCCTGCCGCTCGGCGACCTCGCGCCCAAGGTGGTCGGCTCCACGGCCATCACGGACGCCTGGGGCGAGCCGGTCGACGGCCTGTACGCGGTGTCTCTGGAGCTGTGGGAGTAGGCGCAGCGGCGCCAGTTGTCACGATTTGTCACTGGATCGGTGGGTGGCATGCGGGTTGTCCCTTAGTGGGATTTACTGTGTCCATGCACACCAACCTCCATGTCCTGCTGGTCGATGACGACGCGCTGCTCCGCCGGGCGTTGGCCCGGTTTTTCCGTGGGCTGGGCTGGCGGGTGAGCGAGGCCACCGACGGGCTCGACGCCTTGCGCTGCCTCGACACCACTCCGGCGCCCGTCGATGTTCTGTTGACGGACATCGACATGCCGATGATGGGCGGCTTGGCGCTGCGGGCCGCCGCGCTCGTCCGCTTTCCGTTGTTGCCCGTCCTTTTGATGAGCGGCCGGTCGCAAGCGCTGCCGCCAGGCGCCGCCTTTCTTGCGAAGCCTGCCTCGGTCGCGGAGATCCGCGCGGCCGCCTTGGCGTTGATCCCGCCGGCGCGCGTCGCCGCGGTGGCGTGATGCGGCGCGCCCCTGCGGGCGGCGCAGGCTGCGGGCAGGGGCGGTCGCGGGCGCGCGGGCCCCTCGCTCAGCGCAGCACGACCACCACCGCCCCGCCGGAGTCGAGCCGGTACGCCCGGCGGGCGCCCGCGCCGGCCTCGAGGCTTTCGACCACCACCGGCAGGCCAATCTCGACGATGGCCCCGGGCGCCGCCCGGGCGACGACCTGCCCGGCGATGGTGTTCACCAGCTCAGCGGCCAGCTCGGCGTCTGCCGCGTCGCTGCCCGCGCGCTCCCCGGCCCAGAGGGTGTCGAACAGCTCTCGCGGGACGCCCTCGCCCAGCTCCACGCGCATCTCGCCCGCGATCGGGCGGAGCAGCGCGACGGTGGCGGCGAGTCGCGGCACCCCGGCCGGCAGCGCGTCGCCCTCCTCGGGCTCGGCCATCGCGAAGAACATGGATTCGAAGATGGTCGCGACGCACTCATCGAGCAGCGGGAGGGGGAGGGTCACGGGGACAGCTCCGGGACGGTCT
>JBEIVK010000312.1:0-5036 GCA_040373935.1 Alphaproteobacteria bacterium | reverse complement strand
TGCGGGGGCCGGCGCGGGCGCGGGGGCCGGCGCGGGCGCAGGCTCCTGGGCGCGGGCGGCGAGGCCGAGGCCGAGGGCGAAGGCGACGATCACGGAGCGCAGAGCAGTCATCGGCGGGCGGCCTCCTGGGCGCGGCGGACCCGGGCTTCGACCGCATCGGCGAGCTGGCGTTCCAGGGCGGTGCCCATGAGCCGGTTGATCTCGCGGAAGCCCGTGGGGCTGGTGACGTTGATCTCGGTGAGGGCCGGGCCGATCATGTCGATGCCGACGAACAGCAGCCCCATCTCGCGCAGGACGGGGCCCAGGCGGTCGCAGACCTCGCGGTCCCGCGGGGAGAGCGTGGTGGCCTGCACCTGGGCGCCGACGTGCATGTTGCCGCGGTGGTCCCCCGGCTGCGGAACGCGCAGCATCCAGCCCACCGGCTCGCCGTCGATGAGGATGATGCGCTTGTCGCCGATGGTGATCTCCGGCACGTAGTGCTGCACGAGGATGGCGGTGCGCTGTTCGTGGGTGAGGGTCTCGGCCATGGAGCGCAGGTTCGGGTCTCCGTGCTGCGTGACGAGGACCCCCCGGCCGCCGTTTCCATCCCAGGGCTTGAGCACGATGCGCCCGGGCGCGCGCGCCGCGAAGTCGACGACCCGCCGGACCTCGCGGGTGACGAGCGTGTGTGGCCCAAAGTCGGCGAACTGCTGGGCGAACATCTTCTCGTTGGCGGAGCGGATGGACGCCGGGTGGTTGAGCACCACCGTCGGCGCGGCGACGAGCTCGAGCACGTAGGTGGCGAAGATGTACTCGAGGTCGAAGGGCGGGTCCTTGCGCATCCACACCACGGCGAAGGAGGCCAGCGGGCGGTCCTCGGGCGGGCCGGGCAGGAAGTGAGGCGCGGCCTCGGTGACCTCGACGGCGCACACGCGGCCCCAGGCCACCCCACCCTCGGCGAAGAGGTCGTCGGGCGTGCAGTAGGCGACGGACCAGCCGCGGCGCCGCGCCTCCAGCATCATCATGTAGGTGGAGTCGCCCGCCACGTTGATCTTGTGCAGCGGGTCCATCACGAAGAGGTGCGGAATGTCCATGGGGCCGTCCAGGCCCGCAGTCTACCCCGGCGCTTCGGGCGCCGCCGGGGCGGGCTCGCCGTGCAGCTCCGGGGAGAGGCGGTGGACGACGACGGCGCCCACGCAGTCGCCGGCGACGTTGATGGCGGTGCGGACCATGTCGAGCACGCGGTCCACCGCGAGGATGAGCCCCACGGCGTCGAGGGGCAGGCCCACGGCCGTCAGCACGATGCCCATGGTGACGAGGCCGGCGCCGGGGATGCCCGCCGCGCCGACGGCGGCGACGGTGGCCGTGAAGAACACGACGATCTGGGAGCCGAGCGGGAGGTCGATGCCGTAGGCCTGGGCGATGAACATGGCCGCCACGGCCTCGTACAGCGCGGTGCCGTTCATGTTCACGGTGGCGCCCAGCGGCACGACGAAGCGCACGACCCGCGGCGCGAGGCCGAGGTCCCGCTCCAAGGTCTCCAAGGTGACGGGCAGGGTGGCCGAGGACGACGCCGTGCTGAAGGACACGGCGATGGGCTTCTCCAGGGCGCGCATGAGCCGAAGCGGCGCCCACCCGCCGAGCACCCAGCCGATGAGCGGCAACACGAGCAGCCCGTGCACCCCGAGCCCCACCAGCACCGTGAGGCTGTACTCCAGGAGCGAGCGCAGCGCGTCCGCACCCTGGCTGCGCACGACGTCCGCCACCAGGGCGAGCACGCCCAGCGGGGCGAGCCACATCACGGCGCCCGTGAGCTTCATCATCGCTTCGTTGAGCGCCTCCATCAGCCCGATGAGCGGGCGCGCCGTGGCGGCCGGCAGCGTCGTGGTGGCGCCGCCGAGCAGCAGCGCGAAGGCGATGACCCCGAGCACATCCCCCTTGGCGAGGCTCTCGAAGGGGTTCTTGAAGGTGTTCTTCAGCATGTCCATGAAGAAGTCGCTCAGCGAGGACTGCGCGATGTCCTTCTTCACGAGCGTGGCGGACTGGAGGTCGAAGCCATCTCCGGGCCGGATGAGGTTGACCGCCACGAGGCCGACCGCGACGGCGATGCCCGTCGTCACGGCGAAGTAGACGAAGGTGCGCGTCGCGAGCCGACCGGAGCGCCGGATGTCGCCCAGCCCCACGATGCCCATGAAGATGCTCGCCAGCACGAGGGGCTGGATGATCAGCATCAAGAGCTGCTTGAAGAGCACGCCCGCGAACTGCAGGGCGTCCACCAGCGCGCCCAGCGGCGCGACGGCGCGGGCGCCGAGCCCCAGCCCGGCCCCCGCCACCATGCCGCCGAGGATGAGGCCGGTGAGAAGCCGCTCGCGGCGGCGGTCGGCGTCGGACATGGGGGCTCCTCGGGGGCGGGCGCGGCCCCGCGCTCAGGCGTTGCCGATCGCGCGCTTCAGCGGCTTGTTGAAGGCCCACATCGCGGCGCCAGCCGCCACGCCGAGCCCCGACAAGAGCAGGAAGAACGCCTCCTTCGGCATCTTGTCGTAGAAGGTGCCGAGGTAGCCGTTGAGCACGCCGCCGGCGAAGCTCGACAGGAACCACATGCCCATCATCATCGACACCATGCGGGCCGGCGACACCTTGGTGACCAGCGAGAGCCCGATGGGCGAGAGGTAGAGCTCGCCCACCGTGAGCAGCAGCGTGCAGGCCAGCGGCCAGAACAGGCTGCCCTGGCCGTCGCCGACCACGCGCGCGCCCGCCACCATCACCAGGAAGGACACGCCCAGGATGAAGCAGCCGATGGCCATCTTCGAGACCGACGTGGGCTCGGTGCCGCGGCGGCCCTGCCAGGCCCAGACGCGGTCCAGCAGGGGGGCGAGCAGGAAGATGAAGAAGGGGTTGAAGCTCTGGAACCAGGTGGACGGGATCTGGAAGCCGAGGATGACCGGCCAGACGGTCTGCTCGTCGGCCCAGGTCTGCATCGTGTTGCCCTGCTGCTCGTAGACGCCCCAGAAGACGATGTTGAGCGCGCAGAGCACCACCAGCGCCAGCACGCCCGAGCGCTCGCTGTCGGTGAGCGGCTGCTTCTCGGCGGCGGGGCCGGCGGCCGCCTGCTTCATCACGTTGTCCGGCGCGAGGTAGCGCTGGCCGCCCAGGTAGATGAGCAGGCCGAGCACCATGCCGATGCCCGCCGCGCCGAAGCCGTAGTGCCAGCCGTAGATGGCCGCCAGCGTGCCGCACACGAGGTTGGTGAGGAAGGCCCCGAGGTTGATGCCCATGTAGAAGATGGTGAAGGCGCCGTCCCGCCGCGGGTCGCCGGGCGGATAGAGGTTGCCCACCTGCGTCGAGATGTTCGGCTTGAAGGCGCCGTTCCCGATGATCAGCAAGAAGAGCGCCAAGAAGAACATCTGGTCGAAGGCCATCACGAAGTGGCCGATGGCCATCAGGATGCCGCCGACGATGACCGTCTTGCGCTGGCCGAGCACGCGGTCGGCCAAGATGCCGCCGATCAGCGGCGTCAGATACACGAGGCCCGTGTACCAGCCGTAGACCATGCTGGCCTGGGCTTGCACCCCGCCGTCGCCCGGGAGCAGATTTTGGATGGCGCCCCAGAGCCAGACCGTCGCCGGGTCCCCGGGCACCCGCTCCTCGCCGCCTTGCAGCACCTGCCGGCTCTGCACGAAGAGGTAGTTCACCATGTACAGCTTGAGGAGGCCCCTCATGCCGTAGTAGGAGAACCGCTCCCACATCTCGGTGAAGAACAGGACGAACAGGCCGATCGGATGGCCCATCAGGGTGCGCTGGGGCGGTGCGGCAGGGGCGACGGTGCTCATGGGGCGGGAGCGTAGCACAGCCGCGGGGCCCTCAACGCGGCGCGCCCCCCGGGCGGCGCGCCACACCGCGGCTGTGGATCGGGTCCTCCGCCGCCGTGCGCGTGGGCACCGTGGGCCACCACCGCAGCACCGGCAGCGCCCGCGCCGGCTCCACGGCCTCCCCCACCCGCGGCACCGCCACCGCCACGCCCGCCGCCGCCGCTGCCGCCAGGACGCGCTCGGCCGGCTCCGTCCAGGCGTGCATCGCGAGGTTGAACAGCCCCCAGTGCACGGGCACGAGCAGCCGCCCCTGCACCATCTGGTGCGCCTCCACGGCCTGCTCGGGGCCGAGGTGCCAGTCCGGCCAGCCGCCGCCATAGGCCCCCGCCTCGATGAGCGTGAGATCGAAGGGCCCGAGCCGGGTGCCGATCTCCCACAGCTCGTCGAAGAGGCCGGTGTCCCCCGAGAAGTACACGCGGTTCGCCGGCCCGCGCAGCGCCCACCCGGCCCACAGCGTGCGGTTGGCCTGCGGGTTCACCCGGCCGCTCGCGTG
Source organism: Alphaproteobacteria bacterium (assembly GCA_040373935.1). GTDB lineage: Bacteria > Myxococcota_A > UBA796 > UBA796 > UBA2385 > JBEIVK01. Next base: position 695 of record JBEIVK010000312.1, on the reverse strand, counting down.
CCGGGCGGGCGTCGCCACCACCTCCACGCCGCCCACCGCCGCCGACTCCCACCAGTCGAGCACCGTGATCTGCGCGGCGGGCACGCCCCAGTAGCGCAGGTGGGCGTCCACCCCGGGCGGCACGAAGAAGCGCCGCCCCGCCGCCGACAAGGCCCGCACCGTCGGGAAGTCCAGGTGGTCGTAGTGGTCGTGGCTGATGAGCACACCGTCCACGGGCGGCAGCGCGTCCAGCGCGACCACGGGCGGCGTGAAGCGGCGCGGCCCGGCCCAGTCCACCGGAGACGGGCGCTCGGACCACACCGGGTCTGTCAGGAAGCGCGCGCCGTCCACCTCGATGAGCATCGTGCTGTGGCCGAGCCAGGTGACGCGCAGCCCCGAGGCGGGCCCGGCGTCCCAGGCCCCGGCGGGCGGCACCACCACCGGCGGCGGCGCGCCGGGCTCGGGATCGGCGCTGGCGTCGCGCACCGCCCGCCACATGCCCGGCCAGTCCGACTCCACCGGCAGCGCGTTGACGAAGCGCTCCCCGTCCCAATGCGCCGAGGCCGGGCGCGCGTCCGCGTCCGCCTGCCCCGGCGCCCGCCCGATCGCCGTCCACGCCCCCGCGAGCGCGCTGCCGCCCCCCCGCACCAGCACGCCCAAGCGCGTACCCCGCGCGGGGGGAGCCGCCCCCCCGCCCGGGTCCACCCCCGGTCGGG
>JBEIVK010000156.1:0-7850 GCA_040373935.1 Alphaproteobacteria bacterium | reverse complement strand
GGGTCCTCCACCCGGGCGAGGATGACGAACTCGACGCGGCGGTTTTGGTCCCAGGCGGCCGGGGTCTCGGCCTTCTCGACCGGGCGGGTCTCGCCGAAGCCGACCGCGACGAGGCGCTCGGGCGCGACGCCCTTGGAGAGCAGGTACGCGCGCACGCTGTCGGCGCGGGCCTGGCTGAGCGCGAGGTTGCGGGCGTCGGGGCCGCGGGTGTCCGTGTGGCCTTCGACCTGGACCTTCGTGATGTCCGGGCGCTCGGTGAGGATGGCGGCGACCTGGTCGAGGAGCGGGAAGCTCTCCGGCCGGATGACTGCTTTCGCGGTTTCGAAGTACACTTTGTCGAGGATTTCGATCTTCTCGCGGGTGACGCGGGCGCGCTCGAGCAGGAGCGTCACGGCGACACCGACGGTTTGGTCGGCCGCGACCTCGACAGAGGTGGTGCGCGGGCGGTAGCCGTCTGCGGTGACTTCGAGGCTGCGGAGGCCGACCGGGAGGAGGAAGGACGCCGCGCCGCCGGTGAAGGCGACGGCCTCGCCGCGGTCGGCCGCCCACCGGCCCGAGATGGGCTCTCCCCCCGGCTCCTGCACGGACAGCCGCACGGTTCCGGTGAGCTCGTCGAGGGTGAGCGTGAGGCTGTGCGTGGGCTGGGCGGGGACCAGGACGGACTGCTCGATGGTGCGGTAGCCGTCGGCGGTGGCGATGAGCGGGAACTCGCCGGGGTGGACGTCCACGGAGAAGTCGGTGCCGCCCTTGCGCTCGCCGTCCGGGGCCTGGAGGAGGACCTTGGCGCCCTGGATGAAGTCGCCGTCCTTGCCCACGACCGTGACCGCCAAGCGGGTCGACGGGTCGGGGCAGCCGTCGGTGTCCTGCCAGCCGTCGGCGTCTTCGGGGGCCTCCTTGCAGGCGTCGACCTTGTCGAGGATGCCGTCGCTGTCCATGTCCTTGACGCGCGGCGGCTCCCAGCCGGCCGCCGCGATGACCCGCAGGGCCGGGGCGCCGATGGCGTCGTTGAGGCCGGCGCCGACGCCTCCGCGCACGGCCCAGGCGCGCGCCACGCGCCCGAAGCCGCCGAGGAGGGCTTCTCCGGGCGAGGCGGCGTCGTTGCCGCGCGCGCCGTAGGCGGAGCGGCCGGCGAAGTCGAGGGAGAGGCCGGCTTCTTCGGCGAGGAAGTAGCCGGCGCCGAGACGCCAGACGAGCTGGTCGTCCAGGGCGACGTTCTCCAGGTCGGACGGCGGATTGAACCGAGAGCCGAGGTTGCCGACGAGAAGCACGGGCCCGACCCGCTGGTCCACCACGGCGGCAAGCTCGCCGCTGACGCCGCTGGACCCGAGCGCGGTGGCGACGGTGGCGGTGGGGAGGCCGAGGCGCCCGGTGAGCGCGAGGCCGACCGGGGCCTCCTCGCGGTGGAGGACGGTGCCCTTGGCGTCAACGGCGACGTCGCCGAGGCCGCCGCCGTCGTCGCCGGGCAGGCCGGAGCGCGCGCCGAGCACCAGCGGCAGGTCCAACGCGACGCGCACGGGCCCGAGGCCCACCCCGACGATGGTGTTGGAGAGGAAGGCGCTTTCGACCAAGGAGACGACGCGGGAGGTGCCGTCCTCGAAGGTGTACTGGTAGCGGAGCGGGTCCTTCATCCAGGAGAGGGACTGCCGCACCCAGACGTGCCCGAGGGGGGAGGCCGTCGTGTCGTCGGCCCAGAGGGTGGCCGTCGCGTCGGCCGGCATCCGCCAGAGCTGCGCGTCGAGCGCCGGGCTCTCGACCCCAGCCAGCGCGCCATCCTGCGCCGCGGCGAGCCCGGAGAGGGCCATCCACAACAGAACCATGGTCATCCCTCGAAGGAGCCGGGCCGACGGGGGCGGCGGCCCCACAGCAGGGTGAGGCCGGCGACGAGGAGCGCGCCCGCCGGGACGGCGCCCGCGGGGGCGCTGCTGCACCCCCCGCCGCCGAGGAACTTGCCGCTGCCCGTCGCGAGGCCATCGGCGTCGCCGCCGGGGGATGGATCTGCGCTGTCGCCGCCGGTGTCCGGGCCGACGGGGAGGTCGTCGGCGGGATCCAGGGGGTCGGTGCCGCGCGACCACTCCTCGCCGTCCGGGACGCCGCCGTCGTCCGTGTCGGCGTCCCGGGGGTCTGTGAAGGTGCCGGAGAGCTCGTCGCCGTCGGCGAGGCCGTCGCCGTCCGTGTCTGCGGAGAGCGGATCCGTCGCGGTGTCGAGGACCTCGACGCCGTCGGAGAGGCCGTCGCCGTCCGTGTCCGCGGAGCGCGGATCCGTCGCGGTGTCGAGGACCTCGACGCCGTCGGAGAGGCCGTCCTCGTCGGTGTCCGCGGCGAGCGGATCCGTGGTGGTGTCGAGGACCTCGACGCCGTCGGAGAGGCCGTCGCCGTCGGTGTCGGGGACGAAGCGGTCGGTGCCGAGCAGGAGCTCTTCTTTGTCGCGCAGGCCGTCCCCGTCGGAGTCGCGGGTGTCGGTGATGTCGTCTGCGCCGTCGAGCGGGTCCGTCCCGTCGATCTCGACCTCCACGCCGTCCCAGACGCCGCCGCCGTCGGTGTCGCGGGCCAGCGGGTCCGTCCCCCAGGTCTCCGCCTCTTCGCCGTCGGAGAGGCCGTCGCCGTCCGTGTCCGCCGCGAGCGGGTCGGTGAGCAGCTCGTCGACCTCGCGGCCATCGGAGAGGCCGTCGCCGTCCGTGTCCGCCGCGAGCGGGTCCGTCCCTGTGGCGTCCACCTCGTCGCCGTCCGAGAGGCCGTCCCCGTCGGTGTCCGCGACGAGGGGGTCCGTCTCCGTGGCCGCCACCTCCTCGCCGTCGATGAGGCCGTCGGCGTCGGTGTCGTCGTCGCGCGGGTCCGTGCCGAGGGAGACCTCCGCGCCGTCCGAGAGGCCGTCCCCGTCGGTGTCGGCGCGCGCCGGATCGGTGCCGAGCGTGCCCTCGGTGATGTCGGTCAGGCCATCGCCGTCGCCGTCGTAGAGCTCGTCGTTGCCATCGCAGTCGTTGTCCAGGCCGTCCGTGAGCTCCGGCGCGCCGGGGTACACCGTGGTGTTGGTGTCGTCGCAGTCGGCGCCGCCGCCCGCGGGGGCCCGGAAGCCGTCGGCGTCCTGGTCGAAGTCGTCGTTGCCCGCGCAGTCGGCGTCCACGCCGTCGTACCAGGCATCCGGCGCGCCGGGGTAGGTGCCGGCCGCGGCGTCGTCGCAGTCGGCGCCGCCGCCGGAGGGATGGCGCACGCCGTCGGCGTCGCGGTCGAAGTCGTCGTTGCCCGCGCAGTCGGCGTCCACGCCGTCGTACCAGGTGTCCGGCGCGCCCAGGTAGACCGCGGCGTTCGTGTCGTTGCAGTCCGTGCCGCCCCAGGACGCGGCGCGCTGCCCGTCGGCGTCGCGGTCGAAGTCGTCGTTGCCCGCGCAGTCGGCGTCCACGCCGTCGTACCAGGTGTCCGGCGCCCCTGGGTAGATGGAGGACGCGGCGTCGTTGCAGTCGGTGGCGCAGGTGGAGGCCGCGTAGCCGGCGGCGCCGAAGCCGTCGGCGTCGACGTCGGTGCAGGTGTCGCACGCGTCGCCGCGGGCGTCGCCGTCGGCGTTGGCCTGCGCCGGGTTGCTGACCGAGGGGCAGTTGTCCGCTGCGTCCGCGAGGCCGTCGTTGTCGGTGTCGCGCTCGATGACGACGGCGAAGGTGCTCAGGCGGCTGTCGGCCGTGCTGTCGTAGTAGCCGAGGGTGAGGCTGCCGGCGTTGGCGTAGGAGAAGGAGTACAGCTCGTCGGAGAGGCGGCTGTTGATCGCGCTGCCGCCGCTGGGCTCCGTGCTGGGGGAGTCTCCGTCCAGGCCGGACCAAGCATCCGCGCTGCTGAAGCCGAAGCTGCCCATCGTCGTGAGGCTGTTCCAGTCTTGGCTGGAGCAGTCGGTCGTGAAGGTGGCGCCGTCGTCCCGCCCGCCCGCGACGGAGGTGAGCAGCGTCGAGCCGGCGTAGACCTGCCCGTTCTGCTCGTCGGAGCACTCCCAGAGGATGCCGACGGAGACGAGGGCCGTCGGCATGGTGCCCGTGGTGGGCAGGCCCGTGAGGGTGGTGGTGCCGAAGCCCACGTCGTCTGCGCCGATGACGACGTGCCGCCGCCCCGTGAGCGTCGGGTGGGTGTACAAGACGGCGAGAACGGCGCCGCCGACGCCCACGCCCGACTGATAGCCGGAGTCGGCCGCGCCCGTCTCTTCGTAGCTGTAGGTGCCGCTCCCCGTGAGGCCGAACACCGCGGGGTTGAGGCGGTAGGTGGCGTAGCGCGTGCCGCTGGACACGGCGGTGGCGCTGGCGAGCGTGACGCCGTTCACCCGCACCTGGCTCGCGACGCTGCCCGGCAGGCCGCTCCACTTGGCCTGAAGCAGCAGGTAGGCGTCCGTGATGGTGGCGCCCGCGGGGACCTGCACGCGGAGCCCCGCGCCGGAGAACCACGCGCTGCTGCCGCTGTACGGCGTGCTGACGCCCGAGCCATCGACCGAGACGCCGCCGGTGATGTCGCCCTGGAACACGATGGACGGCGACGCGACGGCGGCGCTGACGAGCGCAAGCAGGACCGACATGAGGGGCTCCGGAATACGCGTTTAGCCTGGGGCGGGCGGCGCGTCGACGCAACCCCGCAGCCCTTACTCCAGCATCCCGGGCCGAAACCCGCAAGTGAACCGCCGGAGAGACCCTGCGCTCATCGGCCGAGCAAGCCGGCGAGGCGGGCAAGACCCCGCCGGCTGCGCTCAGGTTGCACGGCGCTCGTGCAGACGCGGATGTGCGCACCGTAGTCGCGCCCGCAGGCCGCCCCGGGGGCCACGATGACGTTGCGGTCCAGGGCATCGGAGAGGAAGCCATCGAGGCCGCGCGCGTCGAGGTGCGCGCTCACGTCGATGAAGAGAAAGGTGCCCCCTTCGGGAGCGGGGACCCCGAGGATCGCCGCCGCCTCGCGGGTGATGGCCTCGACTTCGACGACGGTCTCGGCGCGCCAGGCGGCGCCGCCCTCCAGCGCCCGCAGCGCCGCAAGCTGGACGCCGGTCGCGCACGCATAGACCGTGTGGACCCCGCAGGCCCGCACGCGGTCCATCGCGGCCTCCACCGGCGGCACGATCAACGCGCCACAGCGATTGCCCGCCATCGCCCAGGCCTTGCTGAAGGAGAGCGCGGTGAACGTGCGCTCCGGGGCGAAGGCGCGCATCGGCAAGAACGCCCGCCCCCAGGCGAAGGGAGCGTAGACCTCATCCGCCCAGATCCAGAGGTCGTGCGCCCGCGCGAAGGCGGCCACCGCCGCGAGCGCCTCGGCGCCGAGCACCCGCCCGCTCGGGTTGTGCGGCTGGTTGAGATAGAGCGCGGCCGTCCGCGGGCCCACCGCCGCCGCCCAGCCCGGGCCCGGCACCGGGCCGGACTCGAAGCCAGGACACTCGACGGGGACGCCGCGGGCCGTCTGCACCACGCCCGGGATGAGCGGCCAGTACGGCGCCGGGATGAGCACCTCGTCTCCCGGGTCCAAGGTGGCGGCAGCGAGCGCGGCCAACGCGCCCGTCGCCCCGGCCGTGACGATGACGTGCGCCTCGTCCACGCCCTCTGCGGCCGCCAAGGCGCGCAACAGCGGGGGGAGGCCGCGGGGGTCCGCGTAGCGGTGGATGGCCGGGAAGGCGCGCGCGTCGACCTCACCCCAGCGGGCGCCCGGCGGCGGGTCTTTCCAGAGATCGCCGACGTGAAAGGGGTACGTCTCCCCGTCCAGCGCGGCGATGCGCGCCGCGTGCCGCGCGAAGACGCCGCCGCGCACCGCGGTGGCCGACCCCGAAAACGCAGGCGCACGCGGCATTCAGGCGCCCCGAATGGTGAAGCGCTCGGTGCCGATGCGGATCTGCCGGGTGGTGTTGCGGCGCTCGACGATGCGCGCCGCCTCCATCACCCCGGCGTCGGCGAGCTGCCGGCGCGCACGGAAGACTTCGAGGTAGATCTTCGCGTCGTCCGAGCCGAGCATGCGCGAGAGGTCGTCCTGGTAGACCCAACCGCGCTCGCCCGGGTCCTCGGGGAAGCGCAGCACGTCGGCCTGGCGCGCGCGGGCGAGCGTGAGGAGCAAGTAGTGGTGCGCGCGGTTTTTGAGGTCGATGCGGCCACGCGGGTGGGCCAGCGTGAGCGTGACGAACTCTTCGTCACGGCTCACGGCGAACTCCAGCGTGAGGTCGTCGAGGTGCGGTGGGAGCGCGAGGTCTTCGACGGTGCCGCCGTGCTCCTGCGGCAGCACGAGCGTCCAGGAGCGCCCGCCGACCTGCACCGACTCGCCGTCCACCACGGGCCGGGCGTCCGCACCTGCGGCCTCGAAGACCCAGCCGCCGCCCTGGCTGAAGACGGTCGCCTCGGGGGCCTCGGCGGAGGGCAACGCGAGGAGGTCGCCCGCCGCAGACACGGGCGGGCCGCCGTCGCCCGGGAAGGCCGACAGCTGCGGGGGCGCATCGTCAGCGAGGGTGAAGCGGTGCTCTGCGGCCCCAAACTCCACCGTGGACCCCGCCTTCAGGAGCGCGCGCTCGCCGGGGCCAAGGCGCCGCCCGTCGACGCGGGTCCCGTTCGTGGAGCCCAGGTCCTTCACCTCCCAGCCGCCGGTGCCGTACCGGATGATGGCGTGCTCGGACGACACGCGGGGATCGGCGAGGACCAGCGCGCAGGAGGGATCCCGCCCCACGCGGTGGGTGGTGCGGAGCGGGACGGGTCGGAGGTCGGGGGCGTGGAGGTGGGCCATGCACGCCGTTAGCGGCCTGTCCCCGGCTCGACAAGAGGGGGCCGAAAGGTGCGGAAAGAGGCCGGGACCGGTCGGGGCGCGGGTGCGCCCCTTGACGGAACCGTCACAGATGCACGGTGGATCCGTGTCGCGGGTGGCGGTGGCGGGTGATAGCCTTGCGCCGTCCGCCTCAAGGAGACATGGACATGACGCGTGTGAACTTCACTTGGCTCTCCGCCCTCTCCATTGGCGCCATCCTCACCACCGGCTGCTTCGAGCTCCCGGAAGACGACAAGGAAGAAGACACCGGCTCGGACGACGGCGGCGTCGGCGGCGGTGTTGGCGACGGCTCGGGCGACGGCACCGGCGACGGCACCGGCGACGGCACCGGCGACGGCGGCGGCTCCGGCGACGGCGGCGGCTCCGGCGGCGGCGCTTGGCAGGGCCAGCGCTCCTGGGACGTGAGCCTCGACGGCCAGGCCGCCTGCGCCACCGTCTGGGACACCGAGGGCTCGCCCAACGGTGACTGCTCGGCGTGCGACTTCGCCTTCGACGTCGACGCCTACGCGTCCGACGACGGCTGCCAATTCGGTGACCTGTCCTACTCCATCGGCTACGCGCCCGCCTACTACAACGGCTACGACGTCACGATGCTGTACTACGGCGGCTCCTGGCAGCCCTACACCGGCGCCTACTTCGACGGCAGCACGCTGACCTACGGCGGCTACTTCGAGGATGCCCTCCAGGGTCAGAACTACTACTACGACCTCTACTTCTACGGCTACGCCAACATCGGCGGCTGATCCACCTCGCGGTGGTGACGTCGGGCCGCTCCCCAACCGGGGGGCGGCCCGCGTTCGTTGCAGGGCAGACACGCCGGCGCTCACCCGATACACGGGGCCGCCGGGTCGGCCGGCCGAGGAGAGCGCATGCGCAGTTGGCAAGCGGCAGTGGTGGCGGCGGCGCTGATGGGCTCGGCCGAAGTGGGCGCGCAGCCGGGGCCGCGCGTCGAGAAGATGAAGGCCCCCGTCGCCGGCAAGAAGGGCAAGTTCGGAGGCCCCACGGGCAAAAAGCCCGGGACGGCCGGCAAGGCGGGCACGGCCTCCGGCCCAGGCGGGGCGGGCGGGCCGGGTCGGCCGGGGGGCAGCGCGTCGGCG
>JBEIVK010000454.1:0-3773 GCA_040373935.1 Alphaproteobacteria bacterium | reverse complement strand
CATCCTCCGGGTCCGCATACGCGACCTGCACCGCGGGGGCACGCCCCATCGCGTCCGCGACCGCTCGCGCGACAAGGAGCATCCCGACTTCGTCGGTGCCGGGCTGGATCGAGACCCGCGCCGACACGCCCCGCGCGGCGATCCACGCGCGCAGGGTATCGCGCTCGGCCAGATGCAACCCGCGCGCCCGCGCGTCATCCTGGGCGAGTACGAGCTGGTCGATGACGCCGTCGGCGACCAATCCGAGGACCGTGCGCAGGACGCGGAGATTCCGGTCTCGGGCCGCGCGGTAGCGGGTGAGGACGTCGACCGGGATACGCGCCTCTAGGGCGCGACGCTCCGCAAACGCGGCGGCGGCGGTGTCGGCGGCCAGCTCCGCCCAGCGGGCGATCCCCTCGCGGAACGGCTCCTCGGTGCCATCGGCGGTGGGGGCGAGTCGCATCAGCGTCGCGAAGGCATAGACGGGGCGTCGAGGGGCCGCGGCACGGACGGCACGGAGTGCCTCGACCCGGGCGACCGCCGCCTCGGGGGTCGCCCCCGTGGCGCGGCGGGAGGCGACGAGGCCGCCGTACGCCAGCAGGTCGATGGAGACGACGACGGCGTGCGTCGGCTGCGCCGCCGCCTCGCGCCGGAGCCACGCCGTCACCCCCGCGGCGTCGGCGGGGGTGGTGAAGCGACCGAGCGACGTCCGCGGCGGGGCGATGACGTGGGTCCCCGCGACCGCGCCCAGCGCGACGGGGGCGTGGAGCGAGGTCGGCCGGTCGTCGAGCGGGACGAAGAGGATCGAGGCCGGGGGCGGCGACTGCGCGCCCGTCACCTGGACGGCCCAGACGAGCCACGCCGCGCCCAGATGGTGGAGTCCCATCCGGACGCGGCGTGTCGGGCGCCGCACCAGGGCGGCGCTCGGAAGCGTCATACGGTCAGCGATTCGCCGAGAAGTCGAAGAGCAACCGGTTGGCGAGGGACGTCGTGGCCGGATTGAGCGTCACGTCGCCGCGGAGCGCGATGGTGTAGTACCGGCCCGCGGAGAGCGTGATCCCGGTGCGCGTGACCGTCGTGGTCGCGTTCCCGGCGCCCGTCGAGTTGCAGGTGGTCGCGCAGGTGCCGGTGACGTTGTAGGTGCCGGCCGGCAGCGCGATGAAGGTCCCGGCGGACTTGTACGCCACGCTGGTGCCCACCGCCGTGACAGTGCTGGTCACGGTGTTCGTCGCGTTCAGCGTCATCGCGTTGCTGTTGGGCGACGCGTGGACGAAGCGGACGAAGGCGACCGAGAAGTTGAAGGTCTTGGGATACGGGTCCGTGACCACGAAGCCGTCCACCGTCTTCGTGACGGCGTCATAGACGCCGCTCTGGAAGACCGAGTACGACTTCCCGTCCTCGAGCGAGGCGTTGATCGAGGAGATCGACAGACCGTTGTCGAACACGGCCCCGACGATGCGCCCCGAGAAGGCGTACGTCCCGGGGGCCAGGGTGGCGTAGAGGCCGCCGTTGCCGACGCCCCCGTAGGCGACCCCCGTGGTGGCCTCGGCGCCGGTCGCGGAGGCGATGGCGGTCACCTTCCGGTCGCCGGCGTAGAAGTTCACGCTGGGGGCGCCGATGCCGAAGTTGAAGAAGCGGACGCGGCCACCGGTGGCCGGCGCCGAGATGTCCTGCACGGCGGTGGTCTCCAGATCGAGACCACAGGCCGACAGGGTGAGGACGGCGGCGAGCGCCGTGAGGATCCGAGCGGTCATGGGTACGGTCACGGTTGGGTGATCCAGAGCGGCTTCGTGTGGTAGTCCAGCGCGAGCCCGCCGACGGCGTCGAGCCCCGGGCGGTTCCAGACGTATTCGGAGTTGTACCGGGGGCGGATGCGGTGGACGATTTTGCCCGAGTTGTCGGCGAAGAGGTTCGTCGGGATGGCGAAGCCAGGGAAGACCTGCGTCGTGCCGGACGGGTCGAGCCCCGTGTAGTTGTAGCGCCGGAGGTCCATCCACGCCTCATTGAACCCCCATCCCCACTGCGCGATGTACTTCTGCGACATGATGCGCCAGAGGGTGAGGTCCCCGGCCGCCGGGACGATGACCGGGTTGGCGAGGAACGCCGACTTCTCCGCCGCGGTGATCGCCGGGACGGTGGCGGCGATCTCGCTGTTGCGGGCGTTCACGAAGTCGATGTGCGCCCCGATCCCGTTGGTGTACGCGGTCCGGGCCGTCGCGAGGTCCCCGGCCTTGAACGCCGCCTCCGCCTTCACGAACTGCAGCTGGGCGTACGTCATCGCCGGGAACTTCGACTTGTCATCGAAGAGATAGAGCGCCGGCTTGCCGATCGCCGTGAGCTGCGACGTGGAGCGCCACATCGTGAGCGGGACCTGCGTCGAGGTCGGCAGGACGCCCGTGTTGATGTCGAGGCCACGGTAGACGCTGTCGGGCGACGGGACGAGGATCCGGTTCCGGCGGGGGTCGACCACGCCGGTGAAGACGGTGCCGTCCATCAGCCCCACAGTGAAGCGGGTCTGGCGGTAGCTCGCCATGTTGTTGCGGGTCGGCCCGAAGAAGTTGCGGTCGTCGTTCACCGTGCCCGGAAAGGCGAGAATCGCATCGTCCGCGTTGCTGGCGAACGACGAGTCGACGGCGGCCATCACCGCGGCGGGATTGTACGTCGCCTTGTTCGAGTAGTGGTTCAGGTGGAGCGCTCGCAGCCCGAAGGCGAACTTGCGCCACTTGTTCCGGTCGCCGGCGTAGATGAAGTCGGTCGGGGCCATGTAGGCCTGATTCACCGCGCCATCGGTCCGCCGGAGGTAGGTGATCGCCGAGTCGAGGAGCATCCGCACCTCGTCATAGGCGTACTGCTGCGAGTCGTAGTTGAACGAGAAGGTGCTGGAGTTGATCGCCTCCTTCACGATGATCTCGCCGTGCAGGTCAGCGAGGACCTGCCAACCCCACGCCTTCAGGACGTAGCCGACGCCGAGGAGGTCCCAGCGCTGTTCGGCGCGGGCCTTCTCCATCATGTCGACCAGGTTCTGGCCGTGGTTCCAGTAGACGTCGCGCCACTGCTGGCCGCCGTTGTCGGAACCGGGGTCGTACCCCATCCGGTCCCAGGTGCTCGGCGTGGTGCTGCCGCTCGGGAGGGTCCACATCTGGGTGTAGCGTGAGACGAAGCGCCCGTCCCACTGGGGGGAGCTGATGAGCCAGTGCAGCATCGGCGCCAGATACAGGTTGGCCGAGACCGACTGCGGGGCGTTGGGGTTCTCGTTGACGGCGAGGAAGTCGTCGCAGGCCGTGACCGGGAGGGCCAGGGCGGCGGCGAGGCAGAGCGCACGGAGGCGTGACATGGGGCGTCCGAGGGGCGAGAGGGGGCGCGCGACGTGACGGCGCGCGGGCGGGGCAGAGCGGCGCGTCGGCATCAGAAAGCCACCTTGAGGCCGACGTTCACGCCGCGCGGGATCGGGAAGTTCCCGAAGTCCACGCCGGCGGCGCCCGACCCGCCGACCGCGGCGGTGTTGCCGTTCACGATCGGATCGAGGCCGGAGTAATTGGTCCAGAGGAGCAGGTCGTTGCCGGTGATGAAGACGCTCGCCGCCCGTGACCCGAAGACCCGCGGCGGGAGCTCGTACCGGAAGGTCACGTCACGGAGCCGGACCCAGTTGATGTCCTTCTCGATGAAGAGCTCCTCGCTGATCGCCGTGTAGAAGTCAGGCTGCGCCGCCGGCGTCACGACGATCGTGTTCCGCGTCGGGGTCGCGGTGTTCTCGCGGCCGTCGCGGATCACGCCCGGGATGATGCGGGGCGTCT
>JBEIVK010000476.1:0-3650 GCA_040373935.1 Alphaproteobacteria bacterium | reverse complement strand
CGGACGGCGGGATGGCCTCCGCGGCCGCTTCGGCGGCGGCGCGGGCCTCGGGCGTCACCGCGGGAGCAGGAGGCGGCGGCGGGGAACCACAGGCCCCCCCCAGCGCCACAGCGGCGGCGATCTGCCTCAGCGGGAGGCCCGCGTGGAGATGAGGCCGTACCGGGTCTTCACTTCGCGCATGGCGCGGGCCAGGGCGTCCTCGTACTCGACGCTGCCCTCCGCGACGTTCTTGATGCGCTCCATGGCCTCCAGGCGCAGGGCGTCTTCGTTGACGTCGTGGGCCTCCACGATGCGGACGACCTTGGTGTACATGTCGCGGTCGTCGGCGAACACGTCCTCGACGAACCGGGAGATCATGAAGTTCTCGATGATCTGCCGGGCGAGGTACCGCGGGATTTCCTTGCCGGTGGGGTGGTTCCACTCGGTGGCGATGGCGCCGCGCACCTTGCCCCGCTGGTCGTAGGGGATGGCCTGATTGGCCATGCGGGACTTCACGGCCTCACCGAGGTCGTGATCCCGACGGAGGAACTCCTCCATGATGGCGATGAGGTCGTTCTCGGCCTCAGCGCGGTTCTCGGGCTCGACGAGGATGGAGCCGTCGTTGCACAGGGACTCGAGGACGGCGCGCGCGATGACGGGCACCTTGACACGGTAGAGCTTCATGGCGATTCCAACGGGCGGAGACGGTGCGTTTCCATAGCCCGCCGGGCGCGCCGGCGCGAGGGCGCCCCGGCCCTCAGTCGACGCCGACCAGCTCCGTCGCGTCGTAATCCGCTTCGACCGTGCAGTTGTTCTCACCTGTCCCGTCGACATCCACCTCGAGGCGCAACAGGCCGGCGACCGACCGCGCATCCCCGCCCACCGTAAACGCGCCGCGGAAGCCCGCCCGCGCCGTGAACGCCCCCGTCTGCGCCGACGCGCCCGCGACCTCGCCGCTCGCCGAGACCGACCCATCGGAGGCGACCGCCCCGTCGAGGGACTCGTCGTCGCCCCACGCGAAGGTGACGGCGCCCCCCGTCTGGGTGACCAGCAGCGGGCCGTCCGCCCAGGACACCAGGGCACCGTCGTTGTTGCACCCCGACACCGTGCGGACGAAGCCGTTGTAGCGACCGGCCACCTCAGGGACCGGCCCACCCCCGCCCGTGTCGCCCTCCGCGCCCCGGCATGCGCCGAGAACGCCAAGCGCGAGGCCCACGGCCACCCTGCGCATCCCGTCCGTCATCCGACCACCTCGGCCCATGCGCGGGAGAGGAGATCGAGGTCCAGCGCACGCACGCGCACATCGGGCGGGACCCAGTAGACGAGATCGGCCTGCGGCAGGAAGGACTCACGAATCTTGGCGTCGACGAACGCGACGTAGGCCGCCGCCAGCCCGCCGGGCCCGCGCTCAAAGCGGTGGGCGTCCCGGAGGGTGACCGCATCCCGCAGCCCGAAGACCACCGCGTCGTCTTCTTCTGCGAGGACATAGCCGTCGAAGAGCGAGCCGAGCTGTTCGGCCGTGCCCGCGCCAGACGGCGGCGGAGACACGGACAGCCGCTCCATCCACGCGGGCGGCGCTGGCTCGGCCAGCGCGGCACGCCCCCACGCGGCGTCGATCGCGGCGTCGGTGTCCTCGTCGTCGTCGATGCCGTCGTCGATGACGACCGCCGGCATGCGCCCTGCGGCGTCCGTCGCGTCGTCGTCGTCGACCGCCTGGACGCTCGGGCCGGACCCGTCGGCCGAATGGCCGCCCCCAAAGGACTCGGGCCCGTCGCCGAAGTCGTCGACGACCACCTCGATGGTCCCGCCAGGGACATCGGCGTCGGGATCCACCTCGGACACCAGCACAGCGTCGCCCGCGTCGTCCTCCATCGCGGGGCCCCCAGCGGACCCACCGGCCTCGGCCGCCCACCCGGGCGCGTCGAGCATCATCGGCGGGCCAGCGGGCGGGCGCGCGGCAGGCGCGCCTGGAGCCCCAAACTCCGGGCCGTCCCGCAGCATCGGCGGCCCCGCGACCTCGATGAGCATGGGAGGGGCGGAGGTCGGCGCGGGGCGATGTGTCGGATCGTCGTCGCCGGGCCCGAAGAACGCGATGTCCGGCGCGGCGGGGGTGCGCGAGGCCGCTCCTTCCGGCGCGGTGTGATCCAGGAGCGAAAATCCGCTGCCGGAGCCGGCGTACGTGGGCATCCGCACCGTCGCGTCACCCGAAGATGCGGCGGGCGCAGGTGTGGGGGCGTAGCCAAAAAAGGCGGCGAGGTCGTCGCCCTGCTCTTCCGGCACGGTGGCGGAGGCCTCCGTCTCGCCGGGAGGCAGCTCCGAGACCGGATCTGGACCCCACAAGTCGCTGCCGGACACCGCCGGCGTGGGCACCGCGCTGCGCTGCTGCTCCATCGCCCACTGCCGGGCGTCGTCGGTGTGGAAGCGCCGCAGCTCGCTCGCGGAGAGCCGCTTGAGTTCGGCAGGCCCGCGCGCGCCGCCGAGGCGGAGGAGCAGGTGGAACTCGTCGCCGCCGGCGTCCCACCATGCCGACACCGGGTAGCGCCGGAAGTCGGTGCTGAGGCCGGCGACCGTCTCGGCGGTCCCTTGCTCGTGGACACCGAGCCCACGCCGCCGGGCCCCCTCGACGAGCGCACGGGCCGCGGCGTCCGAGCAGAGCACGCCGTGGCTGCGCAGCCCCAGTCCGCCGACCTGAACCTCCCGCATCCCGAGCGGGTCGTCGGACGCCCCGGCCTCCGGCGCGCCCGTCCCGGCCAGCGCCACCGCCACGCCGACGGCCGGGCCCGCGATCGCGCTCGCCTCGCCATCGGTCCCGCCGAAGACCCGGCCGACATCGAGCCCCACGGCAGCCTGCGCCGCGGCCGTGACCTCCACCCGGGCGCCATGCGGCCCCACCAGCAGCTCCCGCGGCCCGGACAGCCCGCGCTGGGCCCGCTCCGCGAACCGCGCCGCCGCGTCCACGGCAGGAAACACAGCGACCCCGTGGTCCGCCACGCGGCAGAACGCGACCGCGCCGGACTCCAGGGCGAGGTCTACCCAGGCGCGCTCCACGGCCCCGTCGGCGTCGCCAAGCTGACGCGCCCGCGCAGCCTCACCGACCGCCTCGCGCAGCCCCGTGAGGCGCACCGCGGCCACCGCCCGGTCCCCAGCCTCGGAGGGCCCCCGCGGCACCATCAGGCCCCACCGGCCGCCCCCGGGCGCAGCGCCGCCCCCGGCAAACCAGCGCTCCCCCGAGCGCCGCAGCGGGACCACCCGGTCCACCAGCGCCGAGAGCCAATCCCACTCCAGCGCCGGCCGCGACAAATCGGCGAGAGCCGCGGCCAGGGCGCGCAGGGCAAGCGGATCTCGCAGGGCCTTGGCGACCGGCCCCGCCAACCCGGCGGCCTTCAGATCGCTGGGCTCCACCAGCGCTTGGGCTGAGCAAGTGATTGCATTAAATGCGATTAATCCACAGGTTGCGGCACGTTTGGCTAGAACCATGGATAGATGGCGTAAATACACGCCGCAGTTACAAGCGGCGATGCAAGCGGCATTAGAGCAAGTCTCACGTAGCAAAAATCTTTCTAAAGATGTCGCTGAAGTGATTAATAAATCACTCTCTCATTAATTAAAATCTAATTTATCAATACACAGTTTGGAATAACAATGAAACGTATCAGCCTGACTCAACATTT
>JBEIVK010000117.1:0-9143 GCA_040373935.1 Alphaproteobacteria bacterium | reverse complement strand
TCGGCCGCCCCGGGCCGCCCCAGACCCATCGGCCTTGGCGCGGAGTCCTCCCGCGGTGGCGACGCGCCTCCGGCCTTCACCGGCCAGCCAGCGGCTGACGAGGGTGGCCGGGCGCTCCTCCCGCGTTCCGCTCCCAGGGCGACCCCGCCACCGGCTTTCGCGGCAGCACCGACCGTTTCCGCCGGCCCGGTGCCGCGGGGCGAAGCTCCGTTGATCGCGCTGCCTGTCGCTCCCGCTCCGGTCATCGCCATTCCCGCCACCGGCTCACGCCCGCGCGCGGGCGATTCGGACGCGCCGGCCTCGCGTGCCGACGACGCGCCGCCTGCATTCACTGCCCCGGCGCGCGAAGAAGAGGGCAACCTGACGGCGCTCCACACCCCGGCAAGCCACGCGCCAGGAGTCCCGGTGTCCGCGACGACCCCGCAGGCACCCGCCTCCCTGGCGCCCTCCGCTGAAGTTCCGCTCGCCGCCGGAGTGCCCGTCTCTATCCGGTCGACTCCCGCCGCCCAACCGCGTCGGAACGCGAGCGAAACCGGAGCGCAAGCCACGCCGCAGGGCGACGCGCTTCCGGTCGTCCCTCTGCCGAGCAGCGCGGCCTCGGTTCTCCGGCCGTCTCCCGCGACCGCCGCGGCGGCAGTGCCTACGTCGCCCGTGATCCTCCCGCGTCCGGCCGAAGCTGCCGCCCCGGCGACGCCCGCGGCTCCGTTCGCCGGCGGCAATGCCCCGTCGAGTGGCTTCCCCGTCGCGTCCGCTTCAGCCCCGGCCAGACCGACCGCTGAGCCGCGTCCGCGCGCCAGCGCTGCGGAGCCGCAGCCCGCGCTGGCCGAAGGAAACGAGGCCGCCTACACCCCTCGGATCAGAGCCGACCGCGGCGACGAAGTCTCGCTTCCTGCGTCTGTGGCCCCGACCCAGGCTGCGCCCGAAGCTTCGAGCCCGAGCCGCGAGGTTCCAGTCGCGACGTTCCCCGCTGCGTCGGCCTCCGGTCCCGTCCGTGTTGCCGCCCAGCCGCTTCCGGATACCAGCACGTCCGAGCAGCCGCCCACGGCCAACGGCGACGCGCGCGACGCGTTCACCGGGCGGCCCCGCACCGACCAACCCAAGCGCGAACCGCTCGCTGCCCCCGCGCCTGTGGCGAGCACGACTGCAGTTTACACTGGCGCACCCGAATTTTCCGGCGCCGTGGCGCAGGGCGTCGCCGCCACGCTCCCGGTGGTCGCGGCCGCGCCAAACCCGGCAACGTTCCCGACCCCTGCTCCAATCCAGCAGCGCCCGAGCACGACCCGGCCGGACACGCAGGCCGCGCCGGACAATGACCCGCCACCGGCCTTCAGCGGACAGCCTCGCTCCGAGCCAGGTGATCCAAAGCCCTTCCCGGCAGCGGTTCCGCCGTCAGTCGCGCCCCGAGTCTCTGCCGCGGCACCGACGATCCCGGCCCCGTCCGCCCCGAGGGGCGACGGGCCAATCTCCTCGCTCCCCTTCGCACCCGCGGCAGTTCCGGCCCGCGACGCTGCGGTGCCGCACTCCGGCGTAAGCGCCTCCGCTCCGCAGCCCACGCGCACCGGCGACGCGCGCGCCGCGTTCACCGGGCAGCCCCGCGACGACCAGCCCAACCGCGAGCCACTCCCCTCCTTCGCACCTGCGACGAGCCCGACTCCGGTTTTCCCTGTGCAACCGCAGGCTTCCGCCGCCGTGGCTCCGGGCTTTGCCGCCTCGCCCCCTGTCTTGCCCGGTGCGCAAGCCCCGGCCCCGGCGACGACCGCCAGCCAGCAGCGCCCGAGCGCAACCCAGGCGAATCCGCCGCCCGCACGCACCGACGACGCGCCCGCGACCTTCAGCGGGCAGCCTCGCTCCGAGAAGGACGACCCGATGCCTTTCGCGGCATCCGCTCCCACGCTGAGCCGACTCCCGGCCTCCGGCGCGAAGCCAAACGCTCCCGCGGCCGCGGCACTCCGCGACGACGTCTCGCGGCCCACCTTCCCGGACGCGCCGGCCTCGCTCCCGGCCGCGAAGCTCCAGCCCGAAGGCCACCCCGGCCAAGCGTCCGGCACCCCCGCGCCGGCCCTGCCCGCAGCGACTGTCTCGTCCGCTCCGGTTGGTGTACGCCAAGTCGTCCCCCGAACGGAAAGCGGCGACCTTCCCGCATCCGCTCCGGCCTCCTCCGCCGGGACGCTTGCCTCCACCCCGCCCCGCACCGAGCAGAACGAGACAAAGCCCGGAGCCCCCACCGCGGAATCGCCGGGTGATGCTGTCCTGCGCTCCATTTCCCTCCAGGCCTTCGGGCTGTCCGTCCCGCCACCAGTCGCCACCGCTCCGAACGTCGCGCCGGTCAGTCCGGCCGAGCGGGTTGCGGCGCTGCAGGCGGCGATCGCGGAAACGGTCTCCCGTGTGCTGGTCTCGGACCCGCTGCACGACGGCCGCCGCGAGGTGCGGATCGAGTTCGCCGCGGATGTCCTGCCCGACACGAGCGTCCGCCTCTGGCGGCACGAGGGCCGGCTGCAGATCGAGTTCATCTCCACTGGCGCGGTGGCGGACGCCGGCCTCCGCGATGGCCTGCCCCGGCTGGTCGAGTCCCTGCAGCGCCAGAACCCGCAGGCCGGGCTCACGGAGATTTCCCTCCGGCTCAGCGATTCCTCGGGCCAGCCCGGTGACGGCCGTTCCCGGCAGCGCTATCAAGCCGATGAGGAGAACGGAGCCCAGGTATGAGGGAGCCCGCCCCGCGCGTCACCCTGACCC
Source organism: Alphaproteobacteria bacterium (assembly GCA_040373935.1). Classification (GTDB taxonomy): domain Bacteria; phylum Myxococcota_A; class UBA796; order UBA796; family UBA2385; genus JBEIVK01. Next base: position 6,410 of record JBEIVK010000117.1, on the reverse strand, counting down.
GCCTGCCCGCCGGGGAGGCGGCCCACCTCAACGTCCTCGTCGGCACGGGACGCACCTTCGCCTTCACGTGGGCGGGCCAGCCGGCGCAGCTGCGCTTCACCGCGGCCGCCGAGGCCGCCCAGCCCACGGGCCACCTGCGGCTGCGGCTGGGTGAGCACGCCGTCGATCTGGGCTACCTCGCCTTGCCCGAGCCGGCGCAGTTGGGCGTCGAGTTCGCGGGCCTCGAGGCCGCCGGCCTGCCGGAAGAACTCCGACTGGGCGTGCTCGAGACGCTGCTCGAGGAGCCCCTCGCCCTGCTGGGGCACGGCGGCGTGGCGCTGCGCGCAGAGGGCTGGCAGCCGGGCGCCGGCCTCGCTCCCGCCCGGCTCGGCTGGGAGATCCTCCGCGGCGGCCAGCGCTTCCTCGCGGGCACCCTCCACCTCGACGACCCGGCCCTCGCGGCGCTGGCCGCCCTCGCCGCCCGGGCGGAGCCCGCGCCCCGCCAGTCCGGCGACGCGATCCCGGTGACGTTGGGCGTGGCCGCCGCACACCTTTCCTTGCCCGTGCGCCAACTGGCCGGGTTGGCACTGGGGGACGTGCTGCTGCCCGGGCTCTCGCGCCGCGACTGGGAGGCGGGCCGCTGCACCCTTTGGGCCGGCGCGGTGCGGATCGGCGAGGCCGTCCGCCAGCAGGGTAAGGTCCAGATTCTTGCCATGAAACCCGCCACCGCCGCCCCTCCCGCGCCCGCCGCGGCCGCCCCGCTAAAAGTCGATGACCTGCCGGTGCAGCTCGTGTTCGACGTCGGCCAGCTGGAAATCACCCTGGGCCAGCTCCGGACGCTCGGGGCCGGCTTCACCTTCGAGTTGCCCGCGGTGCCGGCGCGCCTAGTGACCATCCGCGCCAACACCCGGGAGGTGGGCGTGGGCGAACTGGTCGACCTCGGCGACAAGGTGGGCGTCCGCATCGTGAACTGGAGCCTAGCATGAACCTGAACCTGCCGGATCCGCTCACGCTGATCCTCCTGACGACGGCCCTCGCGCTGGCGCCGTTCTTCGCGGTGATGATGACCTCCTACGTGAAGCTGGTCGTCGTGCTCAGCCTCGTGCGCAACGCCCTCGGCATCCAGCAGATCCCGCCCAACCTCGTCATCAACGGCCTCGCGATCATCCTCTCCGTCTACATTATGGCGCCGGTGGCGTCGCTGACGTTCGCCGCCGTCGAGAAGGAGGACCTGACCCGGCTCGACGCCCCCGCCATCCGGCGGATCGCGGAGAAGGCGCAGGCGCCGATCGTCAGCTTTCTGAAGCGCAACACGAACGAGAGGGAGGTGCGCTTCTTCCTCGATACCACCCGCCGCCTCTGGTCACGGGAGGCCGGCCTCGCCGTCAACCGCGACAGCTTCCTGATCCTCGTCCCGGCCTTCACCGTCTCGGAGCTGACCTCGGCCTTCCAGATCGGCTTCCTCCTCTACCTGCCCTTCATCGCGATCGACCTCATCGTCTCCAATATCCTCCTCGCGATGGGGATGATGATGGTCTCGCCGATGACGATCTCCCTGCCGTTCAAGCTGCTCCTCTTCGTGCTGATCGACGGGTGGACGCGGCTCATTCACGGCATCGTGCTCACCTACGCGACCTAGCGCGCCCCCCCCCCCCCGCGGAGCAAGCCCCCGGCCACCCTCGCCATGAGCGAAGCCTTCCTCATCGAACTCACCTCGCGGGCGCTGACCCTCGTGCTCGTCCTGTCGATGCCGCCCATCATCGCGGCCACGCTGATCGGCCTGCTGGTGAGCCTGCTGCAGGCGCTCACCCAGGTGCAGGAGCAGACGCTGAGCTTCGCCGTGAAGCTCGTCGTGGTGTCGGTCGTCCTGCTCCTGACGATGGGGTGGGTGGGCGATGAACTGCTGCGGTTCACCGACTACATCTTCGACCTGATCCCGACGATCCGCCAGCCCGGCATCCGCTGAGGCGCGCCAGCCCTTATGGCGACGCGCCGCGATTTCCTCCGCCGGACCGGAACCCGGGTTTCTTCCCGGAGCGCGCGAACGCGGGTCGCGGCTGCCTCCTCCTGCCGGCCTCGGACCGAGCCCTCCGCCCCCCGATGAAGGACGAGTTCCCGTTCCAGAACGAGCTCGTGGTGCTGACCCTGACAATGCCGCGGATGACCGCGGCGCTGCTGATGTCGCCCTTCTTCTCGGACCAGTTCATCCAGGGGCTCGCGCGGCAGGTCGTCATCATCAGCCTGACACTCGTGGCGGTGCCGATCGTCGCCGGGGCGGCCGGCGCGGCGGGGCCGCTCGACCTCGGGGCGCGGGGTCCCCTCTTTTTCGCCACCATCATCGCCAAGGAGATCGGCCTCGGCCTGCTCCTGGGGTTCGCCAGCGGCCTCGCCTTCTGGATCGCCCAGGGCACGGGCTTCTTCATCGACAACCAGCGCGGCAGCTCAATGGCGGAGACCCAGGACTCGGCCTCGGGCAGCAGCACCTCCCCGTTCGGCCTGCTGCTGGCGAAGGTCGTCGCCGTGCTGTTCTTTGTGGGCGGCGGGTTTCACGCCTTCCTCACCCTGCTGTACGAGAGCTACCAGCTCTGGCCGGTCCTCAGCTACTTCCCGTCCTTCAACCCGAACCTGCCCACCGCCGCGCTAGGCGTGCTCGACTCGCTGATGCACTTCATCGTGCTCTTCTCGGGACCGCTCATCGTCGCGATGTTCCTCGCGGAGTTCGGGCTGGGCCTGATGAACCGCTTCAGCCCGCAGCTCAACGTCTTCTCCCTGGCGATGGCGGTGAAGAGCGGCGTCGCCGCCGTCCTCATCATCCTCTACCTCGGGATGCTGGTCGGGCTGCTGCGGGGCCAGTTCGTCAACCGCGAGAAGATGCAGGTCTTCCTGCAGTCGCTCTTCAGCTAGCGCGCCCCGCGCCGCCCCGATGTCCTCGGACAAGACGGAAGAGCCGACAGCGAAGAAGCTCCGCGACGCCCGGCAGAAGGGCCAGGTCGCCAAGAGCCAGGACGTGACCACCGCGGTCCTGATGTGCTCGCTCTTCGCGGTGATCGCGGTGCTGTGGGACTGGCTGCTTGTCCAGCTCCGGGAACTGCTCCTGCTCCCCGCCGCGTTCCACGGCGTGCCCTTCGAGAAGGCCCTGCCGGAGGTCGCGTACGGCATCCTGCTCAAGACGATGCTGATCTCCCTGCCCTTCCTGCTGGTGGGCTTCATCGCCGGCGCCGCGGGCGCCTACTTCCAGGTCGGGCCCCTGCTCTCGTTCGAGTCGGTCCAGCCCGACCTGAAGAAGCTGAACCCCCTCGAGAAGGCCCAGCAGATCTTCTCGATGAAGAGCATCATCGAGTTCCTGAAATCCAGCCTCAAGGTCTGCCTCATCGGCTACATCATCTTCGGCCTGATCGAGGCCTCGATCGACGGCCTCACCCGGACCCCCTACGGCGGCATCACCGCCCTCTTCACCGGCCTCACCACCGTGATGTGGAGCCTCGCGATGAAAGTCGGCCTGACCTACCTCTGCATCGCGGCCTTCGACTACTTCTTCCAAAAGCACCAGCACATCAAGGAACTGAAGATGTCGAAGGACGAGGTGAAGCGGGAGTACAAGGAGTCCGAGGGCGACCCGCACATCAAGGGCAAGCGCAAGCAGCTGCACCAGGAGATGCTCGCCAACAACCAGGTCCAGCGCACCCGCAAGGCCTCCGTGGTGGTCACGAACCCGACGCACTTCGCCGTGGCCATCTACTATGACGAGCGCGACAACCTGCTGCCCCGCGTCATCGCCAAGGGCGCCGACCACGTCGCCCGGAGCATGGTCGCCGCCGCCAAGGAGGAGGGGATCCCCGTGATGCAGAACGTGATGCTCGCCCGCGCCCTGCACGCCGACGTGCCGATCGACCATTTCATCCCTTCCGACCTCATCGAGCCGATGGCCGAGGTGCTGCGCTGGGTGAAGGAACTCCGCGGCACTCCGCCGTCCTGAACCGCCCGCACGGGGGGCCGCGGCCCCGCCGGGGAAAACGTCCGGAAACATCACCCGAACAGGTGAGTTTTGGGGCATTTCCACCCGGGTCCGTTGACCGGCCGCGGGCAGGGTTTAGCCCCTTGCGGCGATGAACTTGCTGGCCACCGATCGGTCCACGGCTGCGCGCCTCGACCCCTCGTTGGCTTTCGCGATGGTCCTGGACGAGCAGAAGGAACTGGGGGTCCGGCTTTCCGGCGGCGGCCTCGGCGGACTCATCGCGGGCATCCGCGCCCTGCAGACCGCCTACGCCACGGCGCTCACCGCCGCCGTCGACGCCAGGAACGCCAGCTCGACCTCCCGCAACCAGCTGACCGAGCCCGGCTGGGTCCTCGCGCCCAACTCCCTCCGGAACACCCTCGCGGCGTCCCTCGTCTCCTCCCAGCAGGCGGTCGCGAACCGCCTCTCCATCGAGGCCACCGCGGCCCTCGCCCTCGCGACGACGGCCCAGGCCGCCTGCTCCGACCCTTTTCCGGAAGCCGCCCTGGGGCAGGACGCCCGGGACAACGCCCAGCTCGTCCTCACCGCCCTCAGCTCGGTCGACGCGGGCGATTCCGCCGCCGCCACCACCACGCTCGCCACCGCCCGGACCGGTTGCGACGCCGCCCTCGCGACGGCCCAGACGCTCCTCGCGGACCTGCTGGACGCCGCGTCGCCCGACGCCGCCCGGGTCACCGCCACGCAGGCCGTAATCAGCGCGCTGGAATCGGTCTCGGGCACCATCACCGCGGGCCAGGACCTCGCGGCCGGGATCACCGGCGGGGCGGCGGCGATCGCCGCGGTCCGCGCCGACGCCACGGCGGCGCTCGCCGCGGCCACCAGCGCCACGACCCTCGCCGCCGCCTCCCCCGAGCTCAGCCTCGCCAATGACGTCGCGACGGCTGGGAACCTCGCCCGGACGGCCATCAGCCAACTGTCCTCTGGCCACGACGCGCTCGCCACCGACAGCGCCACCACGGTCGCGGCGAACGTCACCACCGCCCTCGCGGCCGCGCAGGCGTTGCAGGCGAGGCTGCAGAATGACCCCACCCCGGACACCACCCGGCTCGCCGCGGTTGCCGCCGTGATCTCCGCCGCCGAGGCGGTGCTGGCCGTGGCCACCGCCACCTCCGCCGCCGCCAGCACGCCGCTGGCCGCCGCCGCCGGCCTGACCCCCAGCACCTACAAGCTCACGGCCGCCAGCCCGCCCACCACCTACCTGTCCATCTGGGGCACCAGCGGCGCCGTCTCCATCACGGACGGGAGCGGCGTCGGGATCGTGATCACCCCCGATGGCCGCGTCGATCCCACCCCGGCCGCGGGCGCCGGCTGGCAGTTCCTCACCGACGCGACCTTCGTGCTGCCGGACGGCACGAAGATCTCCTACTCGCCCGGCACCCCGGCTACCCTGCTCGCCACCCGCGGCGACCTGAGCATCGAGATCGGCGGCCTCGCCGCCGGGCAGGTCGCGACCGCGAACTCCGGTCACACCGCGGGCCGGACCTTGGATGCCGCCCGCAATGACGGGCACATCTTCACGATGGGCGCCACCGTCGCGCAGTGGACGCTGCTCGGCACCCCCGTCGGCGCGACGCCCGGCTCCCGCGAGATCGTCGGCGCAACGCCCCTCACCAACGAGGTGACGATCGACGTCACCGCCTCGACCATCTCGCCCATCTTTGCCGCCGAACTGGAACCGCTGGGAATCGACGTCTACGCCTACGACACGGACCAAGACGGTGCCCTCGGCGCGACGGAATGGCCTGCGCTCAACACCGCGATCTCGAAGGCGTTGACCGGCCTGGAGCTCCAGTTCACCACCGCGCTCGTCGACCTGAAGAAGGCCGTCGCCGCCACGTCCCAGCTGAATGTCATCCTCGAGGAAGGCCTGGAGGACCTCGACAAGTCCGTGACTGACCGGCGCGAGTCCACGGCCACCCGGCGGGAGGAACTGCAGCGGATCGACCGGGAACTGCAGTCGATCCAGGCCACGCGGGGCGGCAACGCCAACCCCTTCAACGCGCCCCCGCCGCCCCCGCCCGCCGCGAGCACCGCGAGCCAAAACCTCCGGGTCCTGCAGGGCTATGCCCGGCCGGTCGAACTCCCGACGCCCGTCCCGCCCACGGCCGATGCGCCGGCCGCCGCCACTGGGTTGACCCGTTCAACGCCACCTCCGGCCGAGCCCCGCGCCGCGACGGCGCCCGCCGCCGTGCTCGCGCCGGAACCGGTGACGCCGCGGGTCTCCGCCGCCGCGCCAGTCGCTCCGGTCGAGCCACCCGCCACCCTCGGCACGCCACCCGCCAACCGTGCGACGCCCGCGGTCGCGGCGGCGGCTCCGAACGAAACTCCGCCCCCCGCGACTCCGGCCAATCCCGCCGCGCCCCGCGCCGCGATTGCGCCCGCGCATGTGGGCGCACCCGCCGCCCCGCCGCCCAAC
>JBEIVK010000456.1:0-3766 GCA_040373935.1 Alphaproteobacteria bacterium | reverse complement strand
GGCCCGGCCCCCCGCGCCGGCCGTCGCCCCTGGCGCGCCGGTCCTGCGGCGGCTCACCCGCGCCCAGTACGACGCGTCGATCGACGATCTCCTCGGCCCGGGCCTCGTCCTGCCCGCCGCCCTCGAGCCGGACCACGAGGAGTCCGGCCTCGCGGTGGTGGGCGCTGGGGTCGGCGCGGTGTCCGCCCTCGGCGTCGAGCGCTACGAGGACGCCGCGCTGTCGCTCGCCGGGCAGGTCGTGGCGGACCCGGCGCGGCGCGCCCGGGTCTTGTCGTGCACGCCCGAGGGCCCGGCCGACGCCGCCTGCGCCGGCACCTTCGCCGCCGAGACGGGCGCCCTGTTCTACCGCCGGCCGCTCCTCCCCGCCGAGGTGGAGCGGGTGGCCGCGGTGGTGACCGCGGTGGGGGCGGACGCCGGAGACTTCGACGCCGGCCTGGAGCTTGGCCTCGCCGCCCTGCTGCAGAGCCCGCACTTTCTCTACCGCGTGGAGCACGGCACCCCCGACGCCGCCGATCCCGCGCAGCGCCGCCTCACCGGGCCGGAGCTCGCCACGCGCCTCGCCTTCTTGCTGTGGGGCGGCCCGCCCGACGCCCCGCTGCTCGCCGCCGCGGCCGCGGGGGAGCTCGCCACCCCGGAGGGCCGCGTCGCCGTCGCCCGCGAGATGCTGGACGACCGGCGGGCCGCCCGCGGCGTGCGCGCGCTTTTCACCGACCTGCTGCACCTCGACGCGCTGGACACCGTCGAGAAGGACCCGCTGGTCTACACCCACGCGAGCCCGGCCCTCGCCGCCGCCGCCCGCGAGGAGACGCTGCGGGTCATCGAGTCGCTCGCGCTGGACGGCGAGGCCGACTTTCTCTCCTTGTTGTCGCTGGAGAGCACCTTCGTGGACCGCCGTCTGGCCGCGCTGTACGGGCTGCCGGCCCCGGACATCGATGGCTGGGGCGCCGTCGCGCTCAGCCGCGAGGGCGGGCGCCGTGGCCTGCTCGGCCACGCGAGCATCCTGCTGCTGGAGAGCCACGCCACCCGCAGCTCTGCCACGATGCGCGGGGTCTTCGTCCGCAAGACCCTCCTCTGCCAGGTCATCCCGCCGCCGCCCGCCGACGTGGACACGAGCCTCCCCGAAGGCAGCGTGGACGCCCCCACCCTGCGGGAGCGCATCGCCCCCCACCTCGAAGACCCCACCTGCGCCGGCTGCCACCGCCTCACCGATCCCATCGGCCTCGGGCTCGAGACCTTCGACGGCGTGGGCCGCTTTCGCTCCACCGAGAATGGCGCGTCCATCGACGCCTCCGGCGAGTTGGACGGCCGGGCCTTCGCCGACGCTTGGGGCCTCGCCAGCGCCGTGCGCGGCCATCCCAACCTCGGCCCGTGCATGGTCACCCACCTCTACGAGGCGGCCACGGGGCGGGTGCTCGCCGCGGGCGAGGCGCCGCTGCGGGACTGGCTCGCCGACGGCTTCTCGGCCGGGGGCAACGTGTGGTCTGCCCTCCTCCTCGACCTCATCGCGTCCCCGGGCTTCGACCGGGTGGGAGCCCTGGAGTGAGCCTGCTCCTCGATCGCCTCTCGCGCCGCCGCGTCCTGCGCGGGCTGCTCGCCGGCGGGGCCGTCAGCGTCGGCCTGCCCGCCTTGGAGATCTTCGCCGGCCGTCGGGCCCGCGCTGCCTGCGCCTCGGGCTTCCCCCAGCGCTTTGGGGTGTTCTTCTGGGGCAACGGCAACCGCCCGGGCGCCTGGGTGCCCACGGGCACCGGGCCGGACTGGGAGGCGGGGCCCGCGCTCGCCGCCTTGGAGCCGTGGCGGCACAAGCTCGCCGTGTGCTCCAACCTCGAGGTGCCCGTCCCCAACATCAGCCCGCATTGGTCGGGCGCCTGTGCGCTCCTCACCGGCGAGGAGCTGGTCGGCGACGACGCCTCCTGGACGGTGGCCGGCCCCACCCTCGATCAGCGCGTGGCAGACGCCATCGGCGGGGACACCATCTACCGCTCGCTCGAGATCGGCGTGGTGAGCGACCGGGTGTTCTCGTGGACCGGGCCCAACGCCCAGGCCGTCGGCATGACGGATCCCTTCGCCTTCTACGAGCGCATCTTCGGCGAGACCTTCCGCGCCCCCGGCGAGGGCGGCTTGGTGGACCCGCGCCTTGGCCACCGCCGCAGCGCGCTCGACGCGGTGATGGGCGACATCGCATCCCTGCAGGCGCAGCTCGGCGCGACGGACCGCGCGCGTCTCGAAGCGCACCTCGACGGCGTGCGCGCGTTGGAGAGCCGCCTCGCCCGCCTGCAAGAAGACCCCCCCGACCTCGCCGCCTGCGCCCGTCCGGGCGCGCCGCCCACGTCTTTCCCGGACATCGACGGCCGCACCGATTGGGCGGCCCGGTCCCGCGCTCTGGCCGACTTGCTGGCGATGGCCCTGGCGTGCGATCAAACCCGCGTCTTCCACTTCCAGTTCGCGCCGCCGCTCACCAACATGCTGCTCCCGGACCGCAGCGACGGCCACCACAACCTCACGCACAACGAGCCCGGGGACCAGCCCGAGGTGCAGGCCATCACCGAGTCCGTGATGGAGTCCTTCGCGCATCTGTTGGGCGCGCTGGACGCCATCCCCGAAGGCGAGGGCACGCTGCTGGACAACTGCGTCGTGCTGGGCGCCTCCGAGGTGAGCGAGGGCCGGACGCACAGCCTGCAAGAGCTCCCGCTGCTCGTGGCGGGGGGCGGCTGCGGGCGCATCGCGGTGGGGCAGCACCTCCGGCCGTCGGCCAGCACCAACGCCAACCACCTGAGCTTCTCGCTGCTGCGCGCGCTCGGCATCAGCGTGCCCACCTATGGCGCGGGCGAGACGGCGGTGGCAGACGGCCTCCCGGGGATCGAGCTGTGAGGCGGGTGGTCGCGCGGGCGGCGGCGCTCGCCGCTTGGGGGGCGGGCGCGGCGGCGTGTCGGCCCAAGGGCGGCGGGGCGGGGGCCGATGACACCGGCGGCGCCGACGCCCCGGCCGAGACCTGGCTCGTGCAGTCGCTCACCTTCGCGGACCGCGCGGCAGACGGAACCACCGAAGGCTTCGACCTCGACGGCACCGTCAGCGCAGCGGGAGATCCCGCCGGCTGCGGCCACGCCGACGCCACGGCCGCCGACGGCACGGCCGGGATCGACAGCGCGTTCACGGGCATCTGGGCGGCCCTGGAGAACACCGAGGCGGGCGCGGTCGAGGGCCTGGTCGCGCAGTCGATCGCCAACGGCGAGCTGCTGCTGCTGTTCACGGTGGAGGGCGCCCCGGCGGGCGGCGGAGACGGCCCGGCGCGCGTGGTGGTGCAGCGCGGCGCGGGCGTGCCGCTGCTCGGCACGGATGGTCGCTTGCTGGACGGGCAGACCATCGCCAGCGACGGCGCGGCGCCCGTCGTCATCGAGGGCGGCACCGTGCGGGGCGGCGTGGTGGAGGCCCGGCCCTTCGCGATGGACCTCCCGCTGCAGGTGCTCGACGTCGCGGTGTCCTTCGGGATGGTGGACGGCGCCTTGCGGATCGTGCCGGGCCCAGAGGGCCGCGCCACCGGCCACTTCGCGGGCGCGGTCCCCACCGCCGACATCCTGCGCATCGTCCAAGAAGAGCAAGACCTCGGGGACATCCGCCCGCTGGTCGAGGGGCTCGTGGCCGCCGCTGCGGACCTTCAGCCCCAAGGCGACGGCACCTGCGCCGCCTTGTCCATCACGTTCGCGTTCGAGGCGGTGCCGGCCTTCGTGGCGGCGGCCGCGCCGTAGCGCCCGGCCCCGGCGGCGGGGCC
>JBEIVK010000434.1:0-3948 GCA_040373935.1 Alphaproteobacteria bacterium | reverse complement strand
GGGGCCGCGGGCGTCGGAGCGCGCGCGGTCGCCGTGGCCAAGGCCGCCCGGCGTGGGCGCGGGGGCGGCGGCGAGACCGCCCGGGAGGAGACCCGGGCCGCGGGCGTCACGCCGGTGGGAGCCTGCCGGCGCGGCGCCGCCTCAGGGGCAAGGCCAGGGGCCGAGATCCCGCGTGTTGTCGCCCTCGTCGCACTCCTCGACGGCGCCCGGGCCGTCCACGACCGCCACCAGCACGCCGGGCCCCCACTCCGCCTCGGTGAGCGTGAACGGGCCGACCCACCGCGCGACGCCCGAGGGCAAGCCCGCGAAGGTGGTGCCCGCCACCGGGTCGGAGGACGGGTGATGCGGGTGAAAACCGACGGCCACCGTTCCGGACGGCCCGATGAGACCGCGGCTCTCGACGGGCAGGAACAGGTGGACCCGACCCTCGTCGCACGCGTCCAGGCAGACCGCCGGGGCGCCGGGCGCGAGGTTGGCGCGCCATTGGGAGAGGCCCTCGCGGGTGCCCCCGGCGCGGAAGGTGTTCCACAGCGCCCAGTTGGGCACGGGCGCGGCCGGGATGGAGCCGTCGTCGTCGATGTTGCTGATGGCGTAGGCGAACTGGTTCCAGGTCTCGCGGGCGGGGGCCCAGGAGCTGTCGGCGTCCCCGATGACCGTCAGCCCCTCCCAGCCCGTGTAGCTGAGCTGGTTGGAGGCGAGGAGGATCTCCGTCGCGCCGTCGCCGTCCACGTCGGCGATGACGGGGTACTCGAAGAGCGTGCCGGAGGCGTGGCCCCACTCCGCGAGCAGCACGGCCCCGGTGGCGCCCTCGTAGATCCACAGCGTCTCTTCGTCGGCGTAGACCACCTCGGCGTCCCCGTCGCCCTCGAAGTCGAACACCGCGCTGCCGGTGATGCTGCTGCTGAAGTCCTGGGTGACGGTGGACCACAGGACGCTGCCATCCGTGTCGATGACGGCGTACGCGCTGCGCCCGGCCACGCCGACCTCCGGGGCGCCGTCGCCGTCGAAGTCCGCGACGGTGGGCGGGCCGCCGCCGCCGCCGGGCAGCGCGGTGCGGAACAGCAAGGCACCGCTGTTGCTCACGGCGGTGACCATGCCCGCGCCGACTTGCACGAGATCCGGCGCGCCGTCGAAGTCGAGGTCGGCCGCCGCCGGGATGCCGTCCTCGTAGGGGTGCGTCCACAGGACGCTGCCGTCCGGGGCGTAGACCGTGTTCCCGGCCACGAGGTCTTGACGACCGTCGAGGTCCCAGTCGGCGGTGAACGAGAACGCGTAGCCGCTCCCCTGCCCTCCCGTGCCGACCCACAGGGCCGTGCCGTCGGCCCGGAAGGCCTGCCGGCCGAAGACGACCTCGGACACACCATCGGCGTCGAGATCTCCCATGGCCGGCGCGCCGTAGGCGGAGGTCTCGCCGCCGGCGGCCCACCGGAACGCGCCCGTCTCGCCGTCCAGACAGACCACGGCCGCGGAGACGCCGGCCGTACACACCTCGGGGCGCCCGTCGGCGTCCAGATCGCCGATGGCCGGGCCGCCGCAGCCGTAGACCGACTGCCCGCCCGGCGCCGACACGGACCAGTGGACACCGGTGCCGTCCCCCGAAAGGGCGGTCAGCACGCCGGCCGACGTGTAGGCAGACCCGGCGTAGCTGGCGACAACGATGTCCGGCACGTCGTCGGCGTCCCCGACGGTGCCATCTCCGTCGTCGTCCGTGAGGTGGCCGACAACCGGGGTGCTCATCACTTGGTCGTAGCCGGGGAAGGCAGGGTGATCCGCCCATTGCCACTCGACGACGGGGGTGAAGGTGCCGACCTCGGGCGGCGCGACGCAGGCGTCGTCCACGACGGCGGTGTAGGGCGGCGGCGCGGCGAACCCATCGCAGGTGCGGTCCGGCGGGGCGGTGTCGGGGGGCGGCGCCGTGTCCGCGCCAGGGTTGGGGGACTTCTCGGGGCTGAGGTCGTATTCGGAGCAGGCCGAGGCGCCGACGCACACGAACAGCGCGCGGGCGAGGCGGCGCGGGCTCATGCCGCCACCCCGGGCGCAGCGAGGCGGGCGCGGAAGCGCCGGGCCGTCCAGGCGTACACGAGCCGCAGCACAACGCGCGGGGTGGCAGCCCCCAGTCGGATGAACGGGCCCACGAGCGGGTGCGGCACGACCATGGCCCGCCGCGCCGCGAAGGCACGCAGCCCCGCGCGCGCGCAGGCCTCGGCCCCGAGCGAGAACGCAGCAGGGACCGGCTGCCCCAGCGGATTGCCCGCGACCGCCTCGAAGCCGGTGTCCACGGGGCCGGGGTTGAGCTGGGTGATGACCACGCCCGTCCCCGCCACCTCGGCGCGCAGGGCCTCGGCAAACGCGGTGACGAAGTGCTTGGTGCCGACGTAGGCGGCGTAGAGCGGCATCCACGTGAGGCCGAAGCCGCTGCTCACGAAGAGCACGCCGCCGCGCCGGCGCTGCACCATGCCCGGCAGCAGCGCGCGGGTGAGCCGGGTGAGCGCCACGACGTTGACGGCGAGCATCTGCTGGAGCTGAGCCGGGTCGCTCTGCTCGAAGAAGCCCGCTTGCCCGAGCCCCGCGTTGTTGACCAGGACGTCCACCGGCTGCGGACGGGCGGCGAGGGCGGCGAGCAGCGCATCCACAGCAGGGCCGTCTCCCAGATCGCAGGGCAGAACGGTGATCTCCAGGCCGGGCCGGGCCAGCTCGGCGGCGAGGGCCTCCAGGGCGGCCGCGCGGCGGGCGACCAGCACGAGGCCGGCCACATCCGGCGCGAGCGCCCGGGCGAGCGCCGCGCCAATCCCCGAGGAGGCGCCGGTGATGAGGACCTGCGAGCGGGCGTACCAGGGAGCCATGCCGCCTCCTTACCGCGTTTCGAGGGCGCGATCGAGGGCGGCGAGCAACGCGTCCACCTGCGCCGCCGTATGGGCTGCGGAGACGCTGAACCGCAGCCGCTCGGTGCCGGGCGCCACCGTCGGCGGCCGTATCCCCGGCACCGCAAAGCCGGCCTCCCACAGCGCGTCGGCGACGGCCATCGCCCGCGGCCCCAGCACCAGCGGCACGATGGGGCCCACCCCGGCCGACGGAAATCCACGCGCCCGAAGGCCCGCGCGCAGCCGCGCCGCGTTCTCGGCCACCTGGGCGCGGAGCGCGTCCGTCGCCAGCCCGAGCGCCACCGCCGCCGCCGCCGCGGCGCCCTCGGGCAGCCCGGTCGTGAAGAGGAAGGTCCGGCCCGCCGAGACCAGCAGCGCGTGCAAGTCGTCGGGCCCGACCACGAAGGCGCCGTGGCTCCCCAGGGCCTTGCCAAGCGTGCCCACGACGACGTCGGGCTCCACGCCGCAGGCCGCCGCCGCGCCGCGCCCGTCCGGCCCGAGCACGCCCACCGCGTGCGCCTCGTCCACCACCGTCCACGCGTCCACCGCCGCCGCCCCGGCCGCCCAGGCCCGCAAGTCCGGGATGTCGCCGTCCATGCTGAACAAGCCCTCGGTGACCGCCACGCGCGCGCCCGCCGGGATCGCCGCGCTGCCATGCGGCAGCACCGCCTTGCGGGCACCGGCGAGGCGCAGGCCGTCGATGAGGCTCGCGTGGTTCAGGGCATCGGAGGCCGCCAGCTCGCCCGGCTGCAGCAGCGTTGTCAGCACCGCGAGGTTCGCGTGCCACCCAGAGCTGAACAGCGTGACCCGCCGCCCAAAACGCTCCGCCAGGGCCGCCTCCAGCGCGTGATGCGCCGGGCGGTCACCCGCGATCAGCCGCGCCGACCCCGCGCCGGCGCCGGTGGCCCATGCCGCGCGCACCGCCGGGTGCTGCGCGAGGCCCAGCGTGTCATTGCTGGAGAAGACCAGCACGCGGCGCCCCGACGCGTCCCGCGCGTACACCGGCCCGTCCGGCGCCAACGGACGCAGGACCCGCCGACGGCCGGCCGCGTCCACCGCCGCGAGGCGCGCCGCGAGCGCCGCCGCG
>JBEIVK010000447.1:0-3861 GCA_040373935.1 Alphaproteobacteria bacterium | reverse complement strand
GGAGCGGCCCCGCCGCGACCCGGCGGGAGGGCCCGGCGCCGGCGCCGCGGCGCCGGCGGCCGCCCAGAGCCCGACGCACTAAGCCGGAGCAGGCCCCCAGAGGCGGTCTTGGAGGCCGCTGGCCCGCTGGACGGGCCGGGCGCAGGCGGTGCGAACGCGGGCGACGTCGCCGAAGAGGGCGACGCGGCTGCGGGCGCGGGTGACCGCCGTGTAGATGAGCTCGCGGGTGAGCAGCGGGCCGTCGTCGGAGGGGAGCACGACCGCGACGGCGCCGAACTCGGAGCCTTGCGACTTGTGGACCGTCATCGCCCAGGTGGTCTCGTGGGGGGGGAGGCGCTCGGGGACGACGAGGCGCACGCCGCCCTCCGCGGTGGGGAAGCAGACGCGCAGCGCGCCGCCGGGGCCGACCGGGAGCGTGAGGCCGACGTCCCCGTTGTAGAGGGACTGGGGGTGGTCGTTTTCGGTGATGAGCACGGGGCGCAGCGCGTAGAAGGCGCCCAGGCGGCGGTCGATGATGCGTTGCTTTTGGAGCAGGGACTCGGCGAGCCGGTTGAGAGACGCGACGCCCGCCGGGCCGCGCCGGTGCGCGCAGAGGATGCGGAAGCCGCCGAACGCCTGGAGCGCGCGAGCGGGATGGCTGGCTGCGTCCGCCATCGCGGTGGCGGTGGAGAGGAGGTCGTCGGCGAGGGGGCCAGGCAGGACCTCACCGCTGAGCCCGGGGTGCAACGCGACCTCGTCGGCGGGGCCGTCGCGAAGCACGGCGGCGGCCTCGCCAGCGTCGCCGGCGCGAAGCGCAGTCGCGAGGCGGCCGATCCCGCGGGTGGGATCGAAGCGGTGGCTGTGGGTGAGATGGACGATGGCGTCGGCGAGGCTGGGGCTGGCCGGGGCCGGCGCGTCTTCGGCCGGGAGGGCGAGGCCCCAGCGCACGAGGGCCGCGCGGGCGGGGGCCGAGCGCGCGGGCCGCCGGGCGGCGCACAAGTCTCCGAGGATGGCGCCGGCGTCGACGCTGGCGAGCTGGTCCCGGTCTCCCAGGAGCAGGAGGCGGGCCGAGCGCGGCGTGGCGGCGACCAGGCGGTCCATGAGCGCGAGGT
Organism: Alphaproteobacteria bacterium; assembly: GCA_040373935.1. Taxonomy (GTDB): domain Bacteria; phylum Myxococcota_A; class UBA796; order UBA796; family UBA2385; genus JBEIVK01. The sequence goes on along the minus strand of JBEIVK010000447.1, from coordinate 2,770 downwards.
CCACCATCGACGCCTCGTCGACCAGCACGACATCCGCAGGCAGCGGCGCCTCGGGGCCGTGGCGGAAGCCCCCCGCTGGCCCCGGGATGGTGCCGAGCGCACGGTGGATGGTGGAGGCGGCATCGGGGATGGCCGCGCGCACCTCCTCGGGGACGTTGAGCCGGCCGCGGGCCCCGCGGATGGACTCGCTGAGGCGGGCGGCCGCTTTGCCCGTGGGCGCCAGCAGGAGGATGGCGGGCGGCCCCTTGCCGGCGGCGAGCGCCTGCTCGACCAGCAGGGCCAGCACCTTGACGACGGTGGTGGTCTTGCCGGTGCCGGGCCCCCCGGTGATGACGGCGAAGGGGCGCGTCGCGGCCGTGGCGGCGGCGATGGCTTGGGCGTCCACCTTGGCGCCGGCTTCGGGGAAGAGCCGCGCGAGGCCGTCGCGCAGCGCCGCGTCGTCTACGCCTGTGGTGAGTGGGATGTCGCGGGCGCGCAGCGCATCGGCGAGGCGGGCCTCGTGCGCCCACAAGCGGCGCAGCGTGAGGCGGGAGCCCTCGCGCACGAGCGGGCTGTGCGCCCCGGGGCCGCCGCAGATGGGGGAGGCGTCCAGCGCGGCCAGCCAGTCGGCGAGGGCCGGCCAGGTGAGGCCGTCCACCCGCGCGCCGTCGTCGTCTCGCACGCCATCGGCGATGAGATGGGCGAGGTCGGCGCAGACGGCGCCCCGGCGCACGGCGGTGCTCGCGGCCACCACCCCGAGGGCCACCGGCAGCGGCAACGGAGCGCCCGTGGCGCGACCCAGCGCGCCCACCAGCGCGGCTTCGAGGGGGCTGGCTGCGCGGGCCGCGAGCCAAGGGGACAGGGCGGCGGCGCTCATGCCGGGGCTCCTGCGCCGCCAAAGGCGGCGTCCAGTGCGTCGAGGAGGGCCTCCGAGGGGCGGGCCGAGAAGACCCCGCAGCCCGGCGGATGGGCGGGCGACATCCCGCGGAGGAACAGGTAGCGAACGCCGCCCCAGTGCAGGGCCGGCGTGTAGCCGGGCAATCGCGCGCGCAGGTGCCGGTGCAGGGCCAGCGCGTAGAGGTGGTATTGCAGGATGTAGTGGTGGTGGACCATCGCCCCGGTGAGGGCCGCAACCCCGTAGTCGGCGGCGTGCGGGCCCAGGTGGTTGGATTTGTGGTCCACCACGTAGAAGCGGCCTTCGTGAAGGTAGATGAGGTCGACGAAGCCCCGCAGCCAGCCCCGCCAAGCCGCAAAAGGCAAGCGCGCCACGCGATCCGGGTAGTCTGCCGGCATGCCGGGGGAGGGCGCCGCGCGCAGGGCCGCGGCCAGCCCCGCCGCGGTGAGCCGCGGCGCACCCTCGACGGGGAGCAGAAACTCCATCTCGCGGAGGGTGGCGGCCCGCGGGAGGTCTGCGAGGCGGGGGCCGCCTGGGCCGAGCGGGGTGTCGATGACGGCCCGGAGCCCCGTGGTGAGGCTGTCCGCCCACGCCTCTGCCTCGCCGTAGCGCCGCAGCGTCGCCAGCACGGCCTCGCGGAAGGCCGGCTCGCCCGCGTTCGGGAAGTCGGTGTGCTCCAGGATCTCGTGCAGCAGGTTGCCGGCGGTGGGGCCCCGCCCGAAGGCGTGCAGCGGCACCGGGGCGGCGGCGGGTGCGCCGACGCCATCGGCTGGCGCGATGGCCTCGTCGTGGTCCCGGGCGCGATCCGCGGCGGCGGCGGCGGCGGTGGGGGATTCATCGGCCCCTTGGGCCAGCCGCGAGAAGGAGCTGGTGGAGACCGACGCGAGCACCCCTCCCGGGCGGGTGGGCACGCGCGCGGCGACGGCGGCGGTGGAGTGGGCGAGCGCCGCCAGTGGCGCGGGCGCACCGGGCGGCGGAGCGTCCGTGCACGTGATGGCGCCGCCCGCGGTCTCGCAGAGGGCGGCGAGGGCCGCACGCATCGGCGCGTCGTCGATGGGGGCGGCGGGGGGGCTGCCGTGAATGAGGTGGGCGAGCGGAGACTGCTCGGCGTGGCGAAAGCCGCCGTAGAGCACCTCGACCCGGTGGCGAGCCCGGGTGAGGCCGACGTACAGCAACCGCATGCCCTCTTGGGTGGCTTCTGTGGCGGCTGCGTCCTTCGTGGCGTCGGGCGGCGGGTGGGTGAAGTCGACCGTGAGGGCGCCGAGCGGCGCCGGGTCGTGGAAGCGCGGGGGCTCGCCGTCGTGCGGCGCCTCCGGGTGCCAGCCCGTCGGCAGGAGCACGATGGGGTACTCGAGCCCCTTGGACCGATGCAGCGTGACGATCTGCACGGCGAGGGCGTCGCTCTCCAGGCGCAGCCGGGAGGCGTCCCGCACCTCCTCTGCCCGCGCACCCTGCCGCACCTCGGCGAACCAGCGCAGGAGGGCCGGCGGATCTGCGGCCGGGCGGGCGGCCGCCGCCGCGTGCACCACCTCGACGAGGTGGAGCAGGTCGATGGTGAGACGCTCGCCGTCGGGCCGGGCGAGCAGGCGCGCGAGCACCCCGCGCTCGGCAAAGACGGCGCGCAGGGCCGCCACCACGCCCTGTTCGGCCCACAGCGCGCCCCAGCGCCTCCATTGGGCGAGGCGGGCCTCGAGGAGGACGTCGTCCGCGAGAATGGCGGCGAGCCCGGCGGCGTCTCCCCCCAGCAGTGGCCCCGCCTCCGCGAGCTGCACGGGCCCGAGCTGCCCCGGCGCCGCAAGGGCCCCCAACAGCTCGGCCAGGGCCAGTGCGGCGGCGGAGTTCAGCACGCTCTCGTCGGTGTGACGCACGCTCGGCACCCCCGCCGCCCGCAGCGCG
>JBEIVK010000773.1:0-2167 GCA_040373935.1 Alphaproteobacteria bacterium | reverse complement strand
CGCTCCGGGGCGCCGCTGCGCGGCGCCCGCCGGCCCCGGTGGCGCAGGCCAAGCCCCAGACCCGCGGCTGGCGCACGAGACCGCGAAAATGGGCGACGCGGGGGCGTTGCGGGGGGCCGCCGTGACCACCCGTGGCGGGACGGGCGCGCGGGCGGCCCCCTGCCCCCCGAAGATCATCCCCGGCCGCAGCCGGCCGGCCTCACTGCACGAGCACCGCGGCGCAGGCCACGCGCTTCTCGGCCTTGAAGCCGGCCGGCGGCGTGGTGCAGGTGGGGTTCACGACGAAGGTGTAGATGTTGCCCTCGCCCGTGGGCGACGGCGCAGAGAAAGACGTCGTGAACTTGAACGTGGGGCGCCCGGCGGCGTCGGGCGTGGGCGCAAGGCCCTTCTGGGCGGGCTTGCCGTCCGCCCACACGTCAAAGGCGAAGGTGCAGCCCTCGACCGGCGCCTGCACGTCGGCCGCCGTGTAGTAGAAGTTGGCGGTGTCGCCGACGGCCCAGGTTTTCTGGGTGGCGGCCGTCGCGAGATCGGCCGGGAGGTCGCCGGGCAGGGCCTTCACATCGTCGCGGGAGGTGCAGCTCTCCCAGAGAAGCTCGCCCTGGTCGTTCTTGACAAAGGCGTTGGTGCCGGCGGGGTTGCTGTCCTCGACCTTCTTGCCGTTGTAGATGGTCATGTACATGTCGGTGACCATCAAGCGGCAGCGCTTTTTGTCCACCTTGGCGTAGAGCAGGCCGCGCAGCTTGTTGCCGAGGTTGTTGTTGTTGAGCAGGAACTGCTTCCACTCCGGCTTGTCTTTGTACTTCGCGACGTTTTCCTCGGCGGCCTTGATGCCGGCGGCCACCTCGTCGTCGGTGAGCGACGGCTCGATGGCGCGGAGCGCCGCGGCGTCGCAGGTGGCGTTGCCGGCGAGCAGCGCCTGGCACCAATCGCGCACCTTGGGCGCCTCCTTGCAGACCAGCTCCTCGCCGTTGACCGTGCAGTCGTAGGTGTAGAAGTCGGCCACGGAGCCCACGTTGTAGACGGCCTGGAGCTTGTCGCCCGACTTCTTGAACTTGAGGCGGGTCTTGGGATCCGGGGTGTCCGTGCGGTCCGGATTGGCGCGGAGGAAGAGCCACTCGGTGTCGGCGAGGCCGTCGAAGGCCAGCGCGCAGTCGCCGGCGGCGCCCTCGTTGCCCAGCGTCATCTTGGACTTTTTCTCTTCGCAGCCGAAGAGGGCGAGGACGCTCAGCAAGGACAGGGAACGGACCACGGGACCTCCAACGAAAGGATGAACGGGCATCCAGCATAGCACGAGCCGCGGCGCCGACCGGTTAGGCAGACCCGATGCGCCTCGTGCTCGCCAGCCTCAACGCCCACAAGCTCACCGAGATCCGCGCCCTGCTCGCCGGCCTCCCCCTCGACGTCGTCGGCCTGGACGCCTTCCCCGCGGTGCCCGAGCCGCCCGAGACCGGCGCCACCTTCGAGGACAACGCCCTGCAGAAGGCCGTCTTCGTCGCCGAGGCCACCGGCCTCCCGGCCCTCGCCGACGACTCGGGCCTCGCCGTCGACGCGCTGGGGGGCGCGCCGGGCGTGCACTCCAAGCGCTTCAGCCCAGAGGGCACGGCCGCCGCCAACAACGCGCTGCTGCTCGCGCGCCTCGCCCCGCACACGGACCGCCGGGCCCGCTTCGTCTGTGTGCTCGCCCTCGCCGGGCCCGCCGGCCGCGCCACCGTGCGGGGCGAGTGCCCCGGCACCATCGGGCAGGGCCTCGTCGGAGACGGCGGCTTCGGCTACGATCCTCTCTTTTGGCCGGACGAGGCTCCGGGCCGCAGCATGGCCCAGCTCTCGCTCGCCGAGAAGAACGCGATCTCCCATCGCGGTCGCGCCTTCGCGCAGCTCGGGGCGCTGCTGTCCGGCGCGGGGCTCGGCCGCGTGTCAGGGTTGGCGGGGCACCGCGCGCCCGGCTAATCGGCGGATGCGGGGAGTAGCTCAGTCTGGTAGAGCGGGAGCTTTGGGAGCTCCAGGTCGCAGGTTCGAATCCTGTCTCCCCGACCACCCCATTCGAAACGCCCGGCTTCGCCGCGTCAAAGGCGCAGCCCGCGCCACCGTCCGCCGCGGCCACCGCCGCGCCAAGCCACGGGGCCGCCGGGCCCACGCCCCGCATCGCGGCGCCGCGCATCGGCGGCGG
>JBEIVK010000911.1:0-1737 GCA_040373935.1 Alphaproteobacteria bacterium | reverse complement strand
GACGCCGACGCCCTGCTTCGCGTGGAGGGAGACCGCGACAACACCTACATCGGGTACTCCCTCGGGGCGGGCGGCGATCTCAACGGCGACGGTCTCGATGACGTCGCGGTGGGGGTCAGCAACGACAGCTCCGGCCGCTACCGCGGGTCCGTCAGCATGGTCCGCGGCGGCATCACCGGGGCGCGCACGCTCAGCGGGGCGAGCGGCTCGGTGTCGGTGTCCGGCTGGTCAGACTACGACTACTTCGGCGACAGCATCGCCATCCTGGAAGACCTCGACGGCGACGGCCGGGGCGAGATCGCGGCGGGCGCCATCGGTCACGACGCGGTGCAGCCGGAGAGCGGCGCTGTGTTCATCTTCGGCCTGCCCGCGAGCGGGTCGGTGGGCGTCTCCTCGGTCTACCAGTCCCGCATCGTGGGCTTCGACCAGTCGGATTACCTCGGCGACCGCGTCGCCCGCGCGGGCGACACCAGCGGTGATGGCGTGTCGGAGCTGCTCATCGCGGCGTCCTACAGCTCCGCCTATGCCACCGGCGGCGGCGTCGTGTACCTGCTCGATCCGGGCCTGTACACCGGCTACACCTACGTCGGCGGCGCAGAGGTCTTCAGCACGACGCCCGGCGCACGGCTCGGCTACGACCTTCTCGGCGAGGTGGACTTCAACGGGGACGGCGACTTCGACGTCGTGATGGGCGCGCCCGACTGGAGCTGGTCGGACGACGGCTCTGGCGCGCTGTTCGTGTTGGACGGGCCGGTGAGCAGCGGCCGCGTGGACGGCCTCTACACGGGCGTCTTCTCCAACGACCGCTGGGCCGGCACCTACGGCCAGATGGCCGGGGGAGACATCAACGACGACGGCTACGACGACTTCCTGTTCGCGTCGGCTTACCAGCTCGCGTCCAACGGTACGGACTACGGCATCATCGGCGCGCACTTCGGCGGGGCCACCGCGCCCTTCGGCGATGCGCACGTGTTCGACGCGGCTGACGTCCTGGTCGAGGCGGACTTCGTCGGTGCCCGCGGGCTCGGCGCCGGGCTCGACGCCGGCGCAGACGCCGACAACGACGGCGCGGAGGACATCCTCTTCGCCGTCTCGGAGGCCTCGGGCGGCGCGTTGTCCCAGTCCGGCGCGGCGGTGCTGTTCCCGGGGCCCATCTCCGGGGGCGTTTACGGTGCCAGCGCGCTGCTCGGGCGGTCCAACGCGGTGGTGCGGCACGGCACCAGCACCAACGATGCCCTCGGCGTGGCGCACTTCGCGGGCGACACCGACGGCGACGGCTACCCGGACATCATCGCCGGCGCGACGTACCCCGCCACCTCTCTGTTCGGCGGGGCGGTCAACGGGCGCGGGCTGCTCTGGCTCCTGCCCGGCGGGTCCTGGTAGGCGCGCGCTTGCGCGGCGCCGGCGGGCCGCTCGCGCTGGTGGCTCCGGGGCTGTGGGTCGCCGTGGCGGCGATGGCTGGGCCGCTGTTTCTCTCCCCCGACAGCGCCGAGGCCCTGGTCGCCGGCCGCTGCCTCCTGGGCCAAGCCGACGCGCTCACCTGCGCCACCGCCGAGCTGCGCATGTGGCCACCGCTGTTCCCGCTGCTCGCCGCCGCGGGCGCCGTCGTCGGCGGGCCGCACGTCGGCCCCGTCCTTGTGAGCCTCGCGGCCGGCGGCGCGCTCTTCTGGGCCGTGCGCGCCTGGGGCGCCGCGCTGGGGGACGGGCGCAGCAGCTGGCCGGCCGCGCTGCTGCTGT
>JBEIVK010000215.1:0-6252 GCA_040373935.1 Alphaproteobacteria bacterium | reverse complement strand
GGTCGGTGGAGAGGGCGCGCAGCAGGCGGCCGGCCGGCTCCCCGTAGGCCGCGATGACGAGCAGGTCGCCGGGCGCGAGCGCGGCCGGGTCCGTCTCGGGGCCGTAGACCCGCAGGCCGCGCACCGGGGCGGGGACGGCGCCGGCCCAGGGCTGGGTGAGGGCGGCGGCGTGGTAGCTGCCGACCCAGACCGCTTGGCCCTCGTCGATGCGGCGCGCGATCCAGGGGGCGGACTCCGCTTCGGCGCGGGCGGCGGCGAGCCCGTGCAGGCTGGCCTCGGGGCCCCAGGGGCTCGGTTGGAGCAGCGAGAGCAGCCCGGGCAGCGCCAGGGCAGGCCACCGCGCGCCCAGCACGACGGCGGCCACGGCGAGGCCGGGCACGAAGTAGCGGACGTGGGTCGGCAGCGGCGACGGGCCGCCGGTCGCGAAGAAGCCCACCGCCGAGAAGAAGACGACCCAGGTGACGGCGAACACGACGCAGAGCTGGCCCGGCATCCCGCGCACGTGGCGCAGGACGAAGGGCAGGCCGAGCAGGAGCAGCCCGCGGCCCTGGTCCCAGAAGGCGAGGCGCAGGGCGGCCGGGAGGTCCGTGCGCAGCCAGGCGTCCACCGAGGCGGGCAGGCGCTCGGGCGAGGCGAGGCCGGCCGGGTGCAGCAGGCCCCAGGCCCCGAGCGCGAGCAGCGGGGCGAGGGCCTGCGGGCGCAGGCGACGCTCGTGCAGGCAGCGCCAGGCGGCGGGCGCGGCGAGCAGCACGCCCGGCTCCTTGCAGCCGACCGCGAGCACCGACAGCACGGCGAAGCGGCCCCAGCGGCCGTCGATCAGCGCGAGCAGGGCCCAGGGCACCACCGCGAGCAGTGGCAGGTCCAGCTCGGCGCGCCACCACAGCGAGAGCACGGGCGGCAGGCCGAAGATGGCGAAGCCGGCGTAGCGATGGCCGAGGCGTTGCCCGAGCGACGCGAAGCCCGCGGCGGCGAGGGCGGCCGGCAGCGCGGCGGCGAGGTGCACGGCCTCGACGCGCGGCGCGACGGCCAGGAAGGCGGCGAGCCACCAGGTCCACAGCGGGGGATGCGCATAATCGGGCAGCCCACCCGTCCACTGCCGCGGCACCGCGCCCGGCTCCAGCCCCGCCTGCAGGGCCGCCGGCAGCGGCCCGCCCGTCTCGATGGACAGCCCTTGCTCCACCTGCAGCAGCGCCTGCGGCACCCACCAGAAGAGGCTGTCCTCCACGAGCGGCACGCGCAACCCCGTCAGCACCCAGCCGGCGGCGAGGGCGGCGGCGAGGGCGGGCGCGACGCCGCGCGGGTCAGCCGCGCGGGGCACGGAGCTGGGCGACCCAGGCGGTGTGCCCGTGCTTTGCGGCGATGTCGGCGGCGGTGCGGCCCGCGGCGTCGCGCCGCGAGGGATCTGCGCCGGCGGCGCGCAAGCAGCGGATGAGCGCGCGCACGGCGCGGGGCGGCGCGCCGAGGCCGAGCGGCTGGTCCACCACGACCATCAGCGGCGTGACCCCGGCGGCGTCGGCGGCGTCGACCGCGGCGCCGGCGGCCAGCAGGGCCTCGACGTGCCCGAGGTCCTCGCCCTCGGCCGCGAGCCAGAGGGCGGTCTCGCCGCGGTCGGTGCGGGCGTGCACGGGCGCGCCGGCGGCGAGGAGGCGGCGCAGCGGGGCGTCGGTGTCGGCGATGGCCGCAAAGTGAAGGGGTGTCCAGCCATCCGAGGTGGTGGCGGCCGGGTTGGCCCCCGCGGCGAGCAGCGCGTCCACCACCGCGGCGTGGCCCTCGGCGGCCGCGCGCATCAGCGGCGTGACGCCCGTGACGGGCACGACCTCGCCCTCGGCGTCGCACACCTCGACTTGCCCCGGGAAGTCCACGGCCGCCCCGGCGCGCAGGGCCGCCTGCACCCGATCGAGCTGCCCATCTGTCGCCGCGTCCCACAAGCCCCGTGACATCGCGCCCTCCGGCGGGCACACTACACCGGCGCGGGCGCGGGGGCGAGGCCCCCGATAGACGCCCCGTCCGTTTCATTCGGGAGTCCACGGAGCCCCCATGCGCGTCCCCGCCTTGTCCGCCCTCGCCCTCGCCCTCGCTGCCTGTGGCGAGGGCAGCGCCCCCGCCGGCAAGGGCGCCGGCGACACCGCCCCCAGCGGGCCCACCTGGCACCAGGACGTCGCGCCCGTCGTCGCCGCCCGCTGCGGCGCGTGCCACGGGCCCGACGGCATCTCCCCGCTGGACCTCTCCGATCCCGAGGTCGCCACCCCGCTCGCCAGCGCCATGGTCGACGCGGTGGACTCCGGGCGCATGCCGCCTTGGCTCGCCCAGGACACCGAGGACTGCGCCCCGCTGCGCCCCTGGAAGGACGACCTGCGCCTCTCCGACGCCGAGAAGGCCCTGCTGCGCGACTGGGCGGCGGCGGGCGCCCCGCGCGGCGATGCGTCGCGGGCGGCCGCGCTCCCCACGCCGCCGTCGGTGGAGATCAGCGCCCCCAGCGTCGAGCTGCCGTTCCCGGAGACGTACAAGGTCGAGGGCGAACGCGACGACTTCGTCTGCTTCGTGCTGGATCCCGGCAACACCGAGACGCGCTGGGTGAAGGCCATCCAGCTCCTCCCGGGCAACGAGCAGGTCGCCCACCACGCGCTCATCCTGCAGGACATCGGCGCCGACACCGAGTCCATGCACGACGGCTCGGGCCTGTTCCCGTGCTTCAACGCGCCGAATGTCAACGGCTTCCTGATGGGCACCTGGACGCCCGGCTCCGTCCCCACGCGCATGCCGGAGGGCGTCGGCATGCCGCTCTTCCCGGGGGCCCGCCTCGTCGTGCAGATGCACTACCACCCGGTGCCTGGCGAGGTCGCGTTCGACCAGTCGACGGTCCAGATCGAATGGACGGACGAAGCCCCGGCCTACGAGGCCATCGAGCAGCTCATCGGCAACGACTCCCGCCAGTACGACGACGGCACGGGGCTCCAGCCCGGCCCGGCAGACCCGCCCTCCGGCCCCGCGTTCCTCATCCCGGCCGGCGCCCGCGGCCACACCGAGGAGATCATCTACGAGCAGCCGTTCGCCATCGACCTCCCGGTCTTCGCGGTCGGCACGCACATGCACTACGTCGGCACCGACATGCGCATCGCGCTGGAGCGCGCCGCCCCCGACGCCGCCGAGCCCAAGGACGAGTGCCTCATCCAGACGCCCGCCTGGGACTTCAACTGGCAGCGCATCTACGCCTACGATGTCCCGGTGGAGCAGCTCCCCACCATCGGCGAGGGGGACCGCCTTCGCCTCACCTGCACCTACGACAACAGCCTGGAGAACCCCTTCGTGCGGGACTCCCTCGCCGAGCAGGGCCTCGACGCACCCCAGGACGTCCGGCTCGGCGAAGAGACGCTCGACGAGATGTGCCTCGGGCTCTTCGGCGTCGTGCTCGCGCCCGGGATCGTCGAGCAGGTCTTCGGGGAGTAGGCGCCGCGCAGGGCCAGGGAGAGAGGGAGGACAGGGGAAACCAAGGTTTCCCCCGTAACGCCCCCTTCCTGCCCCGCCGCCGGTGCCGCGCCCGGCCCCGGGCGCCGCTGCCCGCCGCGCCCGGCCCCCCCCCGCGCTACTCGGTGAGCTTGGTGACGGCCATCGCCACGTCGGCCAGGCGGACCTCGTATTGCACGAAGGCCACCGCCGAGGGGCTGCCCTTCACGGTGTCCACCGTGCGGGTGCAGGACAGGCCGTCGTCCGCCAAGGTGTACCACTCGAAGCCGTACTCGGTGATGGTGACGAAGGTGGCCGAGGTCTCCTCCTTGAGGAGCACGCCGTTCCACCACCACTGGGTGCCGGCCAGCACGTGCTGGAAGTCGCCGGTGCAGCCGGCGTCGAGGGCGACGAGCTGGTCGTTGACGGGCGTGGAGCCGGGGGCATCGCTGGTGGACTGGGACAGCCCGAACTGCAAGCACTGGCCGTAGACCCCGGCGCCATCCGGGCTGGCCGCGCCGGTGGCGTAGACCTCGACCTTGTCGGCCTCGAACGACCGGCCGGCGACCGTGATCTCCTCGGGGCCGACGTAGCGGAAGAGGCTGTTGCCGTTGAAGGACGGCCACACCTCGCCCGGCTCCGGGGCGGCGCGGGTGAGCAGCGTGACGTCCGCCGCCGGCATCTCCGCGAGGTCGTCCCACACGTCGTCCAGGCCGATGCGCACGTAGTATTCGTCCATGGCGACGCCGTAGAACCCGGCGCGGGTGAGGACATCCCCGTCGGCGTAGGTTTGGTCGGTGCGCTGCACCGGATCTGCCGCCGGGTCCACGAAGACCTCGAGGGTGGAGGCCGACTGCGCCGTGCGCACCGACTCGCGCAGCACCGACACGCCGACCTCGGAGGCCTCGTCGTCGCCGGGCACGAGCGGCTGCGACAGCGTGGACTCGCCCACCACGCTCGCCTGGAGCTGGCTCTCGAAGAGCACTTGCGCCGTGCGGCTGCCCGAGGACTGACCGGCGACGATGCAGTTTTCTCCGGCGCCGAGCGTGCCTTTTTGTTCGACCGGCTCGCCGCCGCCCGTCACTTTGAAGGACTTGATGAGCGCTTGGCCCGTGGCCTTCTGGGTGAAGGACATCGTGAGCGGGTAGGGGCCAGCCGGGGCGCAGCCCGCCGCGAGCAGGAGCGCGGCCACCGGCACAAACGGGGACGAAAGGGGGCGGCGCATGGGACCTACTGACGGGTGACCGACCACCCGCCGGACAGATCGGTGTTGCCCTGGGAGGTGGTGGTGGTGGTGGCGAAGGAGGCGGTGCCCGTGGCGTCGACGAAGGAGCCGGACATCGGGATGGTGAAGTAGAAGCTCGTCTCTTCGAGGGCCTCGCCGGAGGCCGCGCCGGTTGCGTCCACGCTGCCGCGGAAGCGAAGCTGCGAGTTGATGCCGCAGTCCATGGAGCAGGCATCGCCCTGGCCCACGACCATCTGGCCGTTGACGATGCCGATGGTCACGCCGGCGCTGCAGGTGCAGGTGTAGCCGTAGTCGAGCAGGGCGGCGGAGAAGGTGTAGGTGCCGACCCAGGTGCCGTCGAAGAGGTTGGTGGTGCCGCCGTCATCGCCGCCGCCGCCGCCGGAGTCGAGGCCGGAGTCGATGGGGCCCACGCCCGACAGGCCGCGCCCCCAGGACTCGAAGGGCTCCCACTCCACCGGCGCGGCCGGGTCCAGCGTAGGCTGGGCGCAGGCGGCGACGCCGATGGCCAGCAGGGACAGGGACAGCAGGCGAGACACGGGCGCTCCGGGCGTGGGGACCTTTTGCGCAGTATAACCGGCAGGAGCGACGCCGACCCGGCGCCGCCCAGGCAGGAGATCGGATGGGCTGGACCTTGGTGCTGTTGGCGACGGCGGCCCTCGCGGCGGAGGACGCCGCGTGGCTGCGCACCGACGGCGCCGGGGAGCTGCCCTGGGGCACCCAATCGATGCCCTTCGACGCCGTGCCCCGCGCGCGCTCGTCCTACCTGCCGGACACGGGCTTCGTTGGCCGCAACCCGTCCGATCGCCCCGAGGACCTCGAGATGACGGGCGCGGCGCCCGGCGGAGAGCGCCGCTTCCTCCGGTACGTGGACGGCGCCCTGGTCGACGCGGCGGTCCTCCGCCCCGCCCCGCTGGACCCGTCCCCCCTCGTCGGCGGCGCGGCCCCGGCGTGGTCCGGGCCCGTGCTCGGCGCGGGGGACGGCCCCTTCCGCCTGATCGGCGAGGCGCGGGGCTGGGTGGTGGACGGGCGCACGGTGACGCATTGGGTCGCGCGAGAGGGCGGCCTCGAGCTGCTGAGCAGCCGCGCGCAGCCGGGCGGGCGCTACAAGGCGCTGCCGCCCGAGGTGCTGCGGCCGGGGGCGCCGGGCAAGGCCGCGCTCAAGGTCAAGGGGCCGCTCGCGCCGCTGCTCAAGCCGGTGGAGGCCGTGCTGTCGGGCTGCCTGGACGCGAGCCCGCTGCCGGTCGAGGCCACCATCGAGGTCGGGTTCGACGCCGCCGGGCGCCCCGCGAAGGTCCGCGCCGAGAACCTCCGCGGCGAAGGCGGGGTCTTCGAGTGTGTCGCCGGGGCGCTCGTCGCCGTGGCCGGCCCGCCGCGCGCCGTGCAGGCCGCCACCCTCGTGCGCACCCGCTGAGGCCGGCGGGCCCGCCCCGCCGCGGAGTTCCCCGTGGAACGCTTCGTCTCCGTCACCCCTTGGAACGGCGCCCCCTTCGCCACCTGGGGCCCGCTCGACGCCGCCGGGGTCGACGCCGCGCTGCAGGCGGGCGCCGCCGCCGCGGCCGACT
>JBEIVK010000905.1:0-1757 GCA_040373935.1 Alphaproteobacteria bacterium | reverse complement strand
CGGGTTGCTCCGATACGCGTGCACCGGGCTGGTCTCCGGCGGGGGCGTGGTGCCGCGCCAGAACGGAAAGACGTTGATGTACGCGTGGACCTGCATCCCGCGGGCGTGGCCGAGGTCGATCGCGGTTTGCAGCGGGTCCCAGCCGGGATCTTCGCCCAGCGTGCCCGTCAGGCCGGCCGCCCAAGGCTCCAGCGCGGACGGGTAGTAGGCGTCAAAGTTACCGCGAACCTGAAAAAAGACAGCGTTAAAGCCCGCGTCGGCCACCTCATCAAAGATGACCTCCAGCTCTTCACGGTGCGTCCAAGAGAAGCGCGTCACCCACACGCCCCGCATCTCCTCGAGCGGCGCCGGGCCCGTGTCCCCCGTATCCGGCGAGCCCGAGTCCGCCGGCGCTCCGGTTTCGCCGCCGCCATCCGCGCTGTCGGCGCCCACGCCCCCGCCTCCGTCCGCCGCCGCATCGTCCCCGCCCGACGCCCCGCCGGACGGCCCCTTGCGCGCGCCGCCCTCCACCGGGCCCAAGGCCGCGCACCCCCAAAGAAGCGCCAACGCCAGCATCACGCCCCCTTCGGCAGCACGCCGTTCCCTTTGGGATAGCATGGAGACATGTCCGAGGCCGCACCGCCGCCCTTCGACGCCGCGCTCACCGCTCTCCGCCAAGAGCGCCGCAACTCGGCCCTGCCCGGGCTCTTTCTGGCGTGGCTCGGGGTCTTCGCGCTGCTGCTCGCGCCGCGCTGGCTCGGCCCGTGGCACCTCCTCTGGGGCCTGCCTCTGCTCGGCATCCTGCAATACCGCATCGTGCTGTCGGGCCACGAGGCCGTGCACGCCACGCTCTGCTGGCCCACCCGGCTCAACGAGGCCCTCGGCGTCGCCGGCCAAGCCCTCGTCGGCGTCAACTTCACGGCCTACCGGCTCCAACACCTGGATCACCACCGCGCCCGCGCCCGCGCGTCCGACCCGGACGGCCACATCTACGGCACGGTCATCGAGGCGCGCCCCGGCCTCCCGCGCCTCCTGGTCCTCACGCTCGGCACCTTCGTCGAGCTCATCATCAAAATCCGCCAAAAGGGCACGGGCGGCTTCGGCACCCAGGGCGCCCAGTCCGCCGCCGAGCGCGCGGGGCGCCGCCGGGACAGCGCCTTCGTCGTGCTCGCCCAGCTCGGCCTCATCGCGCTCACATCCTGGTCCACCGGGCTTTTCCCGCCGCTCGGCTACCTGCTGTTGTGGATTCTCCCCCTCTTTACGGTGGCCGTCTTCCTCAACCGCTGCCGCATCGTCGTCGAGCACGGCCTCGCCCATCTCCTCGCGGCAGACAGCGCGGGCGGTGTCGCCGGCTTCGGCGGCCCCCGCATCCCCACCGTCGACATCGTGCCCAACCCGGTCGAGCGCTGGTTGTTCGCGCCGTTTCTGTTCAACCACCACTGCGCCCACCACCTCTACATGGCCGTGCCGCACTACAACCTCCCCAAGCTGAGGGCCCTCCTGCGCGCCCATCGCACACCCGGCTTTCACGAGGTCGAAGGCAGCTATCTCACCGCCTTGTGGCGCACCGTCATGCTGGCCCCCCGCGGCCAGCCCTGAGCGCGGCGCCGTCGGCAGCCCTCGCTGCCTTGTCTTCCGGGAGGACGGGGGAAACGACGTTTCCCCCGTAACGCCCCCTTCCTTCCCGCCGCCCGCGCCCTTCCCCCACCAGAGCGCCGACGCCGGCTCGCCTCCCCGCTCCCGCGCCTCGGCCGGGGTGACCGACACGCGCGCGGCCG
>JBEIVK010000886.1:0-1801 GCA_040373935.1 Alphaproteobacteria bacterium | reverse complement strand
CGCTGCTGCGTCCCGTCGAGACGGCCGCCGACGCGGCGGCCCGCGGAGAGCCGGCGTGGGTGCATGTGCCGGGCGCCTGGGGTCCCGACGGCGCGATGGCCCGCGCCCGCGCGGCGGCCACCGGCGGGGCGGCAGGGAGGGGGGCGTTGCGGGGGGAACCGCAGGTTCCCCCTGCCCCTTGATGAATCCCGCCCGGAGAGCGGACGCCCGCCCGCCCGCGCCTCACTCGCCGCGCTGCGCGCTCCCGCGCCACCGCACGGTGTGGGGGACGCCGTAGCCATAGTAGCCGTAGTAGCCGACGTCGTACGGCCCGAACTCCCAGATGAGGCCGTTGCCCTCTTGGGTGAGGACGGCGCCGGTGAGCGGGTAGAGCTGGCCCGGGCCGTAGCCGACGAGGAAGGCGGGCGCACCGTAATAATCGGCGGTGTACCCCCAATACGCCCAGGCGTAATCGAGGATTTGCTCGCCGGAGGCGCCGCTGAGCATGCCGACCACGGTGACGTCGCAGTCCCCGCCGCCGACCGACGCGGCCGCGTCGAAGGCGAAGTCCATCGCGTAGGCCCAGTCGCAGGTGGGGCAGGCGGTGGAAGCCTCCACGCCGGTGAGGGCAAAGTAGGCGCGGCAATCCAGGCCACCGGCGTTGGACGCGGTGATGTCGACGTCGCCGCGGAGCGCGCCGGGCTCGACCGCGCCGTCGCCGCCGCCGCCGTCCCCGGGAGCATCGCCGGTGTCGAAGCCGGGATCCCCGTTGCGCTCGGAGAGGTACAGCGCCTCTTTGGAGTGGTCGAACGGCGTGAGCGCCGGCACGCAGGCAGGCGCGAGGGCGGCGGAGACGACAGCGAGGCGGGCGGCAGGCATGCCGCCAATGTGTCACGGGGGCGGCGCGCCCGCCAGCAAGACGCCGCCGAGGAAGCGATCGACCGCCGTGGACCACTCGACGGGCCGGACGTGCAGGCCGGGATGGTGAGGGGTGCGCGGGAGCACGACGAGGGTGCCGCGCGCGCCGGCGGCGGCGGCGAGGGCGGCGCCGTCCTCGGGGGGGCCGGAGAAGTCGTCCTCGCCGTGCAAGAAGAGCATCGGGACGCCCGCGCGCCCGGCGTCGGCCACCGGACGATGCGAGAAGCCGTTGGTGCCGATCCAGAGGCCGCCCCACGCGACGAGGAGCGGGGCGCCGGGCCAGGTGGGCGCGCCCATCATGGAGAAGCGGCGCTCGACGGTGCGCAGGAGGGTGGAGAAGGTCCCCTCGGCGATGACGCCGTCTGCGGGCGCACCCTCGCGGGCGACCGCGCCGAGGGCCGCCGCGCCGCCCATGCTGAAGCCGTAGAGCACCACCGGCCGCCCCGGGGCGCGCTCCCGCGCGATGGCCACGGCGGCGGCGGCGTCCTGGGCCTCGTGCCAGCCGAGCGAGGTGCGCTGGCCGCCGCTGCCGCCGCTGCCGCGGGCGTCGACGAGCAGGCAGGACCAGCCGCGGCCGACGAAGTGCGCCGCGACCTCGAGGAGCTGATCCCGCGCGCCGCGGTAGCCGTGCAGCAGGACGACGGCCCCGCGCGCGCCGGGAGACGGCACCCACCACGCCTCCAGCGGGGTGCCGTCGCGCGCGGCGAAGCGCACCGTCTCAAAGCCGAGGCCCAGCTCGTCGGGGCCGCGGGTGAGGGCCGGCCGCGGCAGGGGAACGCCCGTCGCGAGCAAGCGCAGGCGCGCGCCCGCGGGCAAGGCCGCGACCTCCGCGGCGCTCGCGGGGGCCGGCGGCGCGCCCTCCTGAAAGACGAGCATGCGGTGGGCGTGCGCCGCGGCCAGGGCG
>JBEIVK010000571.1:0-3103 GCA_040373935.1 Alphaproteobacteria bacterium | reverse complement strand
GGCGGGGGCGGGCGGGCCGAGGGGGGCAGCGCGGGGCGGCGGCACCACCGGGGCCGGCGGCGGGGGAAGCGGGGCGTCGTCCAGCGCAGACGAGAGGTCTTCGGCGCGCAAGCGCGAGCGCGGCGCGGCGTCCAGGCGCACGACGAACAGGCTGTTGCCGATGAGGATCTCGTCGCCCTCGGCGAGCGGCACGGCCTGCCCGGCCCCGGCGTCCTGCGCCGGCGGGAGCGAGAAGATCTCGCCGCCGCGGCGGACGAAGGTGTAGCAATGGCGCGCCAGCGTGCGCAGCAGCGGGGGCCCCGTGAGGTCCACCTCGGCGTGCTCCGACGCAACCATGATCGAGTCCGTGTAGAACTGCGTCTTCGGGATGTCGCCGTTGCGAGACCGGATGGTCCCGCCGTCGCGCAGCTCGGGGCGCCAGACGATGTTGTCGTTCCAGGGCTCGTCCGGCAGGCGCACGGCGCAGCGCGGCTCGCGGCCGATGCGGTGGGCGGCGCCCGCCGACAGGTGCACGCGGGCGCCGGCCCGCGCCAGCTCGCCCAGGTAGGGCCAGCCGTCGACGCGGATGGGGGAGAGGTCGCGGTAGGCGACGCGGTGGGGGCCCAGCTCGAAGAGGGCGTCGCCGCCGAGGAACACGGGCGCCGTCAGGGGCCGGCCGTCCAGGCGCACGCCCGGCACATGGGCCTCGGCGCTCACCTGCCGCCCGCGGACGTGCAGCGTGATCGCCGGGGCGTCCGCCGCGGTGGTGATGCTGCCGTCGGCCGCGACATAGACGTCGTAGCCCTCCATGAACCGCGCGAAGTGGACCTTCTGGAGCAGCGCACCGCGCTCGTGAAGCTCGACCAGGCCGCTGTCCAGCTCCGCAGGGACGACCGTGCGGGCGCCAGAGAACGGGCCCGCGCCGTCACCGGTCAGCTCGTCGAGCGTGTCGTTCCAGGGGCGGCTGCCCGCCTTCGGCGCGTCCACCACCTCGAGCAGGACGTGGCAGAGCACGCCGCCCTCGGCCCGCTCCAGGGTGAGGACGGGCACGCCATCCACCTCGGCGTTCCCGAGGCGCACCGCGTCGCGCACCTCCGGGTTGAGGACGTGAACGAAGCTGCCGTCAGCGTACTGGTGCAGCCGGTAGAGCGACGGGTGGCCCAGCACCGGGTGCGACCACGAGTCGAGGAAGTGGTCCCCGATGGTAAACAGGACCTGGTCCCCGTAGACCGCGGCGACCTCGCGCCAGCCGCTCCAGGCGGCCGGCACCGCGAGGTGGACCTTGAGCGCCACCCGGCTGCCGGCGACCGGCCCGCTGTAGCGCTGGGGCAGCAGACCCGTGACGAACTCGCCGGGGCCGAGGCCGAATCGCCCGCCGCGCAGGGCGGGCCCGCCATCCACCACCACCTCGACGCCCAGGGGCCGCCCCGGGGACGGGAGGTGGAGGTCGTGGGCGGAGAGCAGGTCGGCCACGCGCTCGCGCAGCAGCGCCGTGGCGCGGCTGACGAAGGGGGCCCGCGGGTCCCGGAAGCCGCGCTCCCAATCGGCCGCGCTCACCACCACGAGGAGATCCGTGCAGCCCAGCACGCCGCCCGGCGCCTCGCCCGCAAGGTGGGCGCGCAGACCACCGCGGCGCGCGAGCATCCCCGCCGGCTCCCAGAGAAGGGCCGGGTCGGCCACCAGATCGCCCCCGGCGGCGTGCCGGCGCAGCGCGCTCGACAACCAAGCCAGCGCCGGCTCGTCCGGAAGGGCCGCCGCGGCGCCCCCCGAGAGGCCGCGGGTGCCGCCGGCGCCGACGAGCCGGGAGAGGAGGTCGCTCAACTGGGCCATGCTGCCCTCCGGGCGCCGTGTCTAACCGGGCTTCTCCGAATGGGCCGCGCACGACTCCCGCCGCGGGCCGCGCCGCGCTACCCTCTGACCGCCGAAGGAGCCCGCCATGGCCCGCATCCGTCCCTTCCGGGGCATTCGCCCCACCGCCGCCACCGCCCCCGATCTCATCGCGCCGCCCTACGACACCCTGGATCGCGCGGAGGCCCGCGCCGCCATCGCGGCCAATCCCCTCACCTTCCTGCACGTCACGCGCAGCGACGGCCTGCTGCCCGACAGCGTGGACGAGCACGATCCGGCCATCTACGCCGAGGCCCGCCGCCAGCTCGCGCGCTTCCGGGAGGCCGGGTGGGTCGTGCAAGACGCGGCGCCGTCCTACTACCTCTACCGCCAGACGTGGCGCGGCCGCACGCAGACGGGGCTGATGGCCACCTGCGCCGTCGCCGAGTACGACGACAACACCATCAAGCGCCACGAGCTCACCCGCCCCGACAAAGAAAAGGACCGGGTGGACCACATCGAGGCCCTCGACGCCCAGACCGGCCTCGTCTTCCTCGCGTGGCGCGACACCTCCGCCGAGGCCCGCGCGGCCCTCGCCGAAGCGCCGGCCGCCCCCCTGTGGGAGACGACGACGCCCGACGGCGTGACGCACGCGCTCCTGCGCATCGACGCGCCGGCCGCCGTCGCGCGCATCACCGCTGCCTTCGCCGCGTTGCCCGCCCTCTACGTCGCCGATGGCCACCACCGCAGCGCCGCCGCCAGCCGCGTGGCCGCCGCCCGGGGCGGGGCCGGCGCGAGCGGCTGGTTCCTCGCCGGCATCTTCCCCGACTCCGAGCTGGAGATCCTCCCCTACAACCGCCTCGTCAAGGATCTCGCGGGCCACAGCCCCGCCGCCTTCCTCGCCGCCGTGGACGCCGCCTTCCACCGCAGCCCCGGCCAGCCCACGCCGGCCGGCCGCGGCGAGATCAGCATGTTCTTCGCCGGCGAATGGCACGCCCTGCGCCCGCACCCGAGCCGCGTGCCTTCGGGCGACCCCGTCGGCTCCCTCGACGTCAGCGTCCTGCAGGACACCCTGCTCGGCCCCGTGCTCGGCATCGCCAACCCGCGCACCGACACCCGCATCCGCTTCGTCGGCGGCATCAAGGGCCCCGGCGCGCTGGAGGCCGCCGTGCAGAAGGGCGAGGCCGCCGTCGGCTTCGTGCTCCACCCCACCGGCATGGACCAGCTCCTCGCCGTGGCCGACGCCAACCTCCTCATGCCGCCCAAGTCCACCTGGTTCGAGCCCAAGCTCCGCGGC
>JBEIVK010000525.1:0-3391 GCA_040373935.1 Alphaproteobacteria bacterium | reverse complement strand
CGCGGCCGCCGGCGGGGCCAGCGCCGCCGCCGTGGACGGGCCGCCCCCGCCCCGCGGCTACGCGTGGGTCCACCTGGACGACACCGCGCGGGCCCGCCTCGGCTTGCAGACCGCCGAAGCCGCGCCGGCCGCCCTGCAGCGCACCGTGCGCGCACCCGGTCGCCTCGTGCTTCCCCCCGAAGCGCGGGTCTTCGTGGCGGCGCCGGTGATGGGCGTTGTCACCGCGCTGGCCGTCCGCGTGGGCGAATCGGTTCGCGCCGGCGCGCCGGTGGTGTACCTGCGCAGCCCAGAGGTGGACCAGGCGCGGGCCGAGGTCGCCGGCGCCGCCACCCTCCCGGGCGGGGCCGATGCTGCCCGCGCCCGCTTCGCCACCTGGGGCATCCCGTCCACCGGCCCCGCGGACCGGGTGCCGCTCGCGTCGCCCCGCGCGGGGGTGGTGCTGTCCATCGAGCGCGCCCCCGGCCAGGCCTTCGCCGCGGGCGACCCGCTCGTCACGGTGGGAGATCTCTCCGCCGTCGAGGCCGAGCTGGACTTGCCGGCCGGCCTGCCGCCCCTCCCCCCCGGCGCACCGGTCCGGCTGGAGCTGCCGGGACAAACGGTCGACGCCACCTTCGATCGCCTGCTCCCCGCGGCGGACGAGGCGCGCGGCACCGTCTCCGCCCGCGTGCGACTGCCGCCCACCGCGCCGCGCACCCCGGGCACGCCGCTCGTCGGGTCGGTGCGGGTGGACGACGGCACCGGCATCGCGGTCCCCGAGGAGGCCATCATCGACAACGGCGCCCAGCAGGTCGTCTTCGTCGATCGCGGTGAGGTTGTCGTCCCCACCCTCGTCACCGTCGAGGGGCGGGGCAACGGGCTGGTCCGGGTCTCGGGCCTGCAGGCCGGAGACCGCGTGGTGGTGCGCGGGCAGTTCCTGCTGGACAGCGAGGCGCGCTTGCAGGGGATGGCCCATGGTCCCTGAGGCGCCCCCGCCGGCCGATGGCTGGCTGGAGCGGCTCGCCGTCGCGTGCGCCACGCACCCGGCGCGCGCCGCGCTCGGCGCGCTGGCGGCGGTGCTGTGCGGGCTCTGGGGCCTCGCCGGGCTGCGTCTCGACGCCATCCCCGACCTGAGCGACCCGCAGGTCGTGCTCACGGCGGCCGCCCCCGGGCGCGCGCCGGACCTCGTGGACGCCCAGGTCACGGGGCCGCTGGTCTCGGCCCTCACCGGCACCCCGGGCGTCAAGGCCGTGCGCGGCTACTCGATGGCCGGCGACGCCTTCGTCTACGTCGTGTTCGACGAGTCGACCGACCCGTGGTGGGCCCGCAGCCGGGTGGCCGAGGCCCTGGGCCCGCTCGCCGCCCGCTTGCCCGCCGGCAGCGCGCCCGTGCTGGGGCCGCCCGCCTCCGGCGTTGGCTGGATCTATCAGTACGCTCTCGTCGATCCAACAGGTCAGACGCCGATCGACCGCCTGCGCGCCCTCCAGGAGTTCACCCTGCGGGACCTCCTGCAGAGCGTGCCCGGCGTGGCGGAGATCGCCACGGTCGGCGGCGCGCCGCGGGTCCTCGAGGTGCGCGTGGACCCGGCGCGGCTCCAGGCCCAAGGGCTCTCGGTGGACGACGTGGTCGCCGCGGCCCGGGACGCCGGCGCGGCGGGCGGCGGGCGCAGCGTCCCCCAGGCCGGGCGCGCCCTCGTCGTGCGCACCGATGCCCGCGTGCGCGGTCCCGAGGACCTCCGCCTCGCGCCGGTGGGCGGGGGCCCGCGCACCTTGGGCGAGGTCGCCACGGTGGTCGAGGTCCCCGGGCCGCGCGCCGCCGTGACGGATCTCGACGGCCGCGGCGAGGTGGTGGGCGGCATCGTCGTGATGCGGCACGGGGCCAACCCGCTCGAGGTCATCGACGCCGTGGAGGCCCGCATCGCGGCCGCGGTGCGCCCGGCCCTCCCGCCCGGGGTCGAGCTGGTCCCCACCTACGATCGCAGCCGCCTCATCCGCGCGGCCGTCGCCACGCTGCGCGACACCCTGCTCGAAGAGGGCGTGGTGGTCGCGCTGGTCATCGCCGTCTTTTTGCTGCACGCGCGCAGCGCGCTCGTCGCCATCCTCTGCTTGCCGGCAGCGGTGCTCGTGTCCTTCGCGCCGATGCGCCTGCTCGGCGTCGAAGCCAACATCATGTCGCTCGGCGGCATCGCGCTCGCCATCGGCGAGATGACCGATGCCGCCATCGTCCTCGTCGAGCACGCCCACAAGCGCATCGAGCGGGACCCGTCCGCCGACCGCCGGGCGCTGCTCACCGGCGCGGCGCGCGAGCTGGCCCGCCCGCTCTTCTTCTCGCTGCTCGTCATCGCGGTCAGCTTCCTGCCGGTCTTCGGCCTCGAAGCCCAGGAGGGCCGCCTCTTCGCCCCGCTCGCCTGGACGAAGACCCTGGCGATGCTCGCCGCCGCCCTCGCCAGCGTCACCCTCGCGCCGGCCCTGCTCGTCTGGTTCGTGCGCGGGCCGATCCGCCCGGAGTCGGCCAACCCGCTCAACCGCGCCCTGGTCGCCGCGTACCTGCCGGTCGCCCGCGCCGCCACCGCCTGGCCCCGCGCCACCGTCGCCCTCGGCCTCGCCATCGGCCTCGCCGCCATCCCGCCCTTCCGCGCCTTGGGCACCGAGTTCATGCCGCCGCTCGACGAGGGGGACCTCGTCGCCATGCCCACCACGCTGCCGGGCATCTCGCCCGAGGAGGCCCAGGAGCTGCTGCGCCGCCAAAACGCCGTCCTGGCAGCCATCCCAGAGGTTGAGCGCGTCTTCGGCAAGGCGGGTCGCGCCGAGACGGCGACGGACCCGGCCCCCTTCTCGATGATCGAGACCAACCTCACGCTCAAGCCGCGCAGCGAATGGCGCCCCGGCCTCGACACCGCCGGCCTCATCGCCGAGCTGGACCGCACGATGCGCTGGCCGGGCCTCGTCAACGCCTGGGTCATGCCGGTGCGCAACCGCATCGACATGCAGGCCACGGGCGTTCGCACCCCCGTCGGCGTGCGCGTCGCGGGGCCGGATCTCCGCACCATCGAGCGCGTCGCCGCCCAGGTCGCCGCCACCCTCCAGGGCGTGCCCGGCACCCGCTCCGCCTTCGCCGAGCGCACCGGCGGCGGCTGGACGCTGGACATCGCCCCGCGCCGCGCCGATCTCGCCCGGGCCGGTGTGTCGGCCGCTGCCCTCGTCAACGCGGTCGAGGTCGCGCTGGGCGGCGTCACCGTCGGCACCGTCGATGACGGCCCCGCCCGGTCCCCCATCCAGGTGCGCGTCGCGCCCGACTTCCGCCAGGACGCCGCCGCCATCGGGGCCTTGCCCATCCCCGTCGGCCGGTCCTCGGCGGCTGCCGGCCCGGCCGCGGTCGCTGCGTCCGCCGCTGGCGCGATGGGCGGAATGGGCGG
>JBEIVK010000881.1:0-1815 GCA_040373935.1 Alphaproteobacteria bacterium | reverse complement strand
CGGCCTGCTCGCCCTCGCGCGCGCCGCCGCCGCCCAGGCCAGCGCCGCCCTCGCCCACCAAGGCGCGGCGCTCGCCGCCGCAGAGGCCGCCCTGGAGGGCGCCAACACCGCGCTCGCGCTCGCCAACACCCGCCTCGCCCAGTTCAGCGCCGTGGTCGGGCACGACTTAAAATCGCCGTTGCAAAGCATCGTCGCGCGCATGGATCTCCTCGCGCTCATCGCCCCCGAGCAGCCCGGCCGCGCCGTGGCCCTCTCCGCCGAGGTCATCGACACCGCAGAGCGCATGGGCGTCCAGCTCGACGAGATCCTCAAGCTCGCGA
This sequence comes from Alphaproteobacteria bacterium, assembly GCA_040373935.1. GTDB lineage: Bacteria > Myxococcota_A > UBA796 > UBA796 > UBA2385 > JBEIVK01. The sequence goes on along the minus strand of JBEIVK010000881.1, from coordinate 1,495 downwards.
CCATGGGGGACCGCCTGCCCGCCGCGCTGCCGGTGCCGCTCGACGCCCCCCTCGCCGAGGCCCGCGCAGACCTCTCCCCCGCCGCCGCGGCCCTCCCGGTCACCGTGGCCGGCCCCCTGCCCGTCGCCCACGGCAGCGCCCCGCTCCTGCGCCAGCTCCTGCAAAACCTCCTGGAGAACGCCGCCAAGTACGGCGCCCGCGAGGTCTGCGTCGCGCCCGCGCCCGCCGGCCCCGGCCGCATCGCCATCGCCGTCGAAGACGACGGCCCGGGCGTCGACCCCGCAGACCGCGCCGCCATCTTCGGCCTGTTCCAGCGCCCGCAGAAACACCAGCGCGCGCCGGGCGTGGGCGCCGGGCTCGCCATCGTGCAGCGCATTCTCGAGGTCCACGGCGGCGCGATCCGCATCGAGGCCGGTGAGCGGCTCTCGGGCGCCCGCTTCGTCGTCGAGCTGCCCGCCGGCTAAGCGGCCCCATGCCCATCACCGCCGCCAATGGCCTGCAGCTCGCCTGGGATCGCTTCGGCGACGCCGGCCCCCCGGTCTTCCTCATCATGGGGATCGGCGCCCAGCGCGTCTTCTGGCCCACCCCGCTCTGCGAGGCCCTCGCCGCCCGCGGCCTCCAGGTCATCCGCTTCGACAACCGGGACGTCGGCGAGTCCACCCGCTTGGACCACCTCGGCCTCCCCCGCGTCGGCCCTCTCACCGCCAAGGCCCTCCTCGGCGTGCGCATCACCGCGCCGTACACCTTGGACGACCTCGCGGACGACACCCTCGCCTTGGCCACGGCCCTCGGCGCCCCGCAGGCCCACTACGTCGGCGCCTCGATGGGCGGCATGGTCGCCCAGCACCTCGCGCTGCGCCACCCCCACGCCGTGCGCAGCCTCACCAGCATCATGTCCACCACCGGCGATCGCCGCTTCCTCAGCCGAGATCCCCGCGCGCTCGCCGCCCTGCTCGCCCCGCGCCCCACCACCCGCGAGGCCGCCATCGACGGCCTCGTCGACATGCTGCGCGTGCTGCACGGGGACGCCCTCCCCTTCGACGCCGCCGGCGTGCGCACCCTCGCCGCCCAGGCCTTCGACCGCGGGCCCAGCCCCGCCGGCTTTGGCCGCCAATGGCTCGCCATCCTGGCATCCGGCAACCGCACCCGCCGCCTCGCCGCCGTCCGCGCCCCCACCCTCGTCCTCCACGGCGATCGAGACCCGCTCATCCCATTCGCCGCCGGCGAGGCCACCGCCCGCGCCATCCCCGGCGCCCGCCTCGTGCGGCTGGCGGGGATGGGCCACACCCTCCCGGTCGAAAAGCACGGGGAGATCGTCGACGCCATCGCCGCGCACGTCCTCGCCGCCGAGGCGCGCCCGCCAGCGTAACACGCTTGTAACGCCCACTCACACGTAACGTCCGACCGGGCGCCTGCCGGGGCCGCGCCCCGGCACCGGGTCTCTCCGCCGGGTCGCTGCGCTCCGTGCGGCGCGGCCCCTGGCCGCTTGCACCGG
>JBEIVK010000420.1:0-4025 GCA_040373935.1 Alphaproteobacteria bacterium | reverse complement strand
TCACCCTCGCTGGCCTGGTGGAGCTGAAAGCAGCGTTTGCGCAGCCGGCGGCTGGTGGAGTTCTGCCGCTTCTAGTAGGGATTGCATCCTCGGCTCTGGTGTCCTGGCTGGCGATCGACTGGTTGCTGCGCTTTCTGCAGAACCACAGCACGTGGTGGTTTGTGGGATATCGCTTGTTTTTCGGAGTGGGGTTGCTGATCTGGGTTGGTCATCAGCCGGGCTGAAAGTGCTCGAACCTTCAAACTGAACAGAAGAGCTCGAGCGGGCAGCGCCTGTGTGGAAGGAACCGTCGGCGGGTGTTCCTCTGGTGGATGCCAGTGAGGTTCGCTTACCGCAACCGGCTTTGGTGGATGCGGTGGAGCCGGATTCGATTGGCGATGAGCTGGGCATCCAGCCTGGCGATCGCCTGTTGAGCATCAACGGCATTCGGCCCCGCGATCTGATCGATTTTCAGTTTCTGGTCACGGCAGAAGACCTCACCCTGGAGGTGCAGGATCCCGATGGAACCATCCATGTGGTGGAGCTCGAGAAGGATGCCGATGAGGGGCTGGGTCTCTCCGGCAGCGCCGCGCCCGCGGGGCCCAGCGCCGCGCGCAAGGAGGCGGTGCGCGCCGCGCGCTGCGCCGCCACCGGCAGGTCTCCCCACGGACAGCCGCCGCAGGTGCCGAGGTACGCACAACGCAGAGAATCCACCGGGCACCGACCGCCGGCGGGTGTGCGCGCGGCCCGGCCGGGCTAACTCCCGGCAGGCTGCGGCGCCCGGCGTCGGGCGGCGCGGCGAGGACCCCCATGCACATCGTCGTCATCAGCGGCACCAACCGCGCAGGCAGTCAAACCCTCCGCCTCGCCCGCTCCGTCGCGCGCGCCCACGAAGAGGGCGGCGCCCAGGTCACGCTCCTCGACCTGCGCGACCTGCCGCACGCGCTCCTCGACGCAGAGGCCTACGCGACGAAGCCGCCGGCGTTCGCCCCCTTCGCGGACGCGGTGCTCGCCGCGGACGGGCTGCACCTGCTCACGCCCGAGTACAACGGCGGCGTTCCCGGGGCGCTCAAGCTGTTCATCGACCACCTGAAGTTCCCGGCGTCGTTCGAGAAGCGGCCCGTCGCGTTCGTGGGCCTGTCCGCCGGGCGCTGGGGCGCGCTGCGCCCCGTGGAGCAGCTCCAGGGCATCTTCGGGTACCGCAACGCCTTCGTCTTCCCGGAGCGCGTCTTCGTGCCCGGGGTCGAGCAGGCGCTGGGCCCGGACGACTGGCCCTCCGACCCTCTGACGGCCCGCCTGCTCCGCCAGCAGGTGAGCGGCTTCCAAGCCTTCTGCGCCGCTGTCGCGCCCCTGCGCCCGCCCCGCCCCGCGTGACGGCCGCCCCCGCGCCCGACGCGCCGCCCTCGCTCGCGTGGCCGCGCGGGTCGCTCATCGTCTGCGGCGCCGCCTACCTCGTGCTCGCGCTGGCGGGAGGGCCGCTCATCGGGGGCTCCCTCTGGTTCGACCCGGACGGCAACAACGAGCTGGAGGTCGTCGCGATGCTCGGCGTCGCGGCCCTCTGGTTCGTGGTCAGCGGCGCGGTCGCCGCCGCCAACTTCGTCCTGGCCTGGGGGCTCGGCGCCGGGCGGCGGTGGGCGTGGTGGGGCAGCCTGTTCCTCGGGGCCATCTACGCCGCGTCCATCTGCCTCCCCTTCGGCCTGCTCATCCTCATCCCGCTTTGGAAGCCCTCCGTGAAGCGTCACTTCGGCGTGTAGCAGCCCGCCGGCGCGCCCCCCGCCCGCTGGCGCGATATCCCCCCGCCTTCCGCCGAGGCTCCCATGCGCACCCTGCTCCGCTCCACCCTCGCCTGCGCCCTGCTCCTCCCCGCCCTCGCCCCGCGGCCCGCCGCCGCCATGGGCTTCGGCACCAGCTACGGCCTCGGCCTCGGCGCCGGCCCCTTCGGCGGGCCCGTCACCGGGTTCCTGCCCAGCTTCGACCTTCGAACCGACGCCTTCATCCTGCAGACCTACCCGCTCGACCTCCTGGTCTTCGCCGCAGCCGACGAGCTGGTCCTCGGCGGAGACCTCTACTTCCCCGTCGTCTCCCAAGACGGCCCGGGCGGCTTCCGCAAGGTGATCCAGCCCGGCGTCTCGGCAGACATCGTCTTCGACGGCGGGGCCTTCACCGCGATGGGCGTCGGCCGCCTCGGCGTCGAGGCAAAGTCGGGGCTCGGCGTCTACATCGTCCCCGGGATCGGCTTCACCGCCGACGGCGGGGTGGATCTCGCCGCCCAGGGCCGCCTCGAGATGAGCGTCTGGTTCGATTGACGGCGCGTGACATTCGCACAGCCGCCGGGGATGTGACATGGGCTATGGGCATCGAGATCGACGTCTGGTTCGATTGACGGCCCGCCCGGCCGGCGCCCCGCTCGCCCTGCTCGCCAGCCTCTACCTCTCGCAAGGGCTGCCCTACGGCTTCTTCGTGCAGGCCCTGCCGGTCATGCTCAGGGAGTCCGGCCGCAGCCTGCCGGAGATCGGCGCCGCCTCCCTGCTCGCGCTGCCCTGGGGGGCGAAGGCCCTGTGGGCGCCCCTCGTGGACCGCTTCGGCTCCGCCCGCTTCGGCCGCCGAAGGTCCTGGATCGTCCCTTGCCAGCTCGGCGCCGCCGCGCTCATGGCCGCCCTCGGCGTGCTCCCGGCCGGCGATGCGCTCGGCGCGGTCCTCGCCGGCTTCCTGCTCGCCAACCTCCTGGCCGCCACGCAGGACATCGCGACCGACGCCCTCGCCGTCACCCTCCTCCCGCCGGGTCTCCGCGGCATCGGCAACGGCCTCCAGGTCGCCGGCTACCGCGTCGGAATGGTCATCGGCGGCGGCGCCCTCCTCGCCGCTTGGCCCGTGCTCGGCTGGGCCGGGGTCTTCTTCAGCATGGCCGCCTTGCTCGCCCTCGCCACCCTGCCCGTGCTGCTGGTCGATGAGCCCCCGCCGCCCCCGCGCGCCGTCGCCGCCCGCCCGCCCGGCCTCGTCCACACCCTGCGCCGCCCGGGCATGGCCCGCTGGCTCGGGGCGCTGGCGGCCGCCAAAGCCGGCGAGGCCCTCGCGGGCGGCATGGTCCGCCCCTTCCTGCTCGACCAAGGCCTCTCCGTCGCCCAGCTCGGACTCGCCACGGGCACCATCGGCGCCGCCGCCGGCCTCGCCGGCGCCCTGCTCGGGGGCGTCCTCGTCGGCCTCACCGGCCGCCTGCCCGCGCTGATCGCCCTCGGGCTGGCCCAGGCCCTCACCGTCGGCGCCTGGGCCGCGCTGCCCGGTGCGCCCGTTCCCGTGCTGCTCGCCGCCGTCGGCCTGGAGCACCTCGTCGGCGGCATGTTCACCGTCGCCCTGTTCACCCGGATGATGGACGCCTGCCGCCCGGCGTCCGCCGGCACCGACTACACCCTCCAGGCCAGCGTCGTCGTGCTCGCGACCGGCGCCGCGGCCGCCCTCTCGGGGTTCAGCGCCCAGGCCCTCGGCTACCCCGGCCACTTCGCCCTCGCCGGCCTGCTCTGCCTCGCCGGGCTCGGCGCGCTGCCGTGGCTCGCGGGGGTGCCGGGGGAGCGCGCGGTGACGCCGTCCGCCCCGCCGGAATAGGCAACGCCCATGCCCCTCTCCTCCTCCCTCGCGTACGACTGCACCCTCTGCGGGGCCTGCTGCTGCAACTCCGCGGCCAACCAAGCCGAGGGCTACCCGTGGTACGTCCCCGTGGACGACCCGCGCTCGCGCCTCCTCACCAAACAAGACTTGCGCAGCCGCTACGTCGCGTTCGACCCGGAGGGCGACCCGCACGTCCGCCTGGACCCCTCCGGCCGCTGCTCCGCCCTGCTCGGCCGCCTCGGCCAGCGCGTGCGCTGCGCCGTCTACGCCGACCGCCCGCGCTCCTGCCGCAAGGTCGAGCCCGGGGACGCCGCCTGCTTGCGGGCGCGCGCCGAGCGCGGCATCGGCCCCTGACCCGCGCTCCGGCCTCCATGCCGCTCCAGCGCCCCGCACGCGAACGAACGCGGGGCGGCTGCCGGCCTCCCGGCCGGCACCGGCCCCCC
>JBEIVK010000194.1:0-6735 GCA_040373935.1 Alphaproteobacteria bacterium | reverse complement strand
GGCCGCCGCCCGTGCCGCCGGCCGCCCGGCCCGCGGCGCCCCCGCCGACCTCCCCGCCGTCATCGCCGCCGTGGCCGCCGCCCGCGGAGAGGACCCGTCGGCGGTCGCCGGTTACACGGCCGAGAACGCCCGCCGCCTGTACCGCGTGGAGCCCGCCGCATGAGCCCGGTCGAAGACGCCCCCGACGCCCCGCCGTTCAAGCTTCACCGCCGCTTCGACCGCATCGGCCGCCTCCTCGGCGACGAGGGCATGGCCCGCCTCGCCGCCGCACGGGTCGTCGTCATCGGGCTCGGCGGCGTCGGCTCCCACTGCGCCGAGTCGCTCGTCCGCAGCGGCGTCGGCAGCGTCGATCTCGTCGACTTCGACCTCGTCTGCGTCACCAACACGAACCGCCAGCTCCAAGCGATGCGCGGCACGGTCGGCCAGCCCAAGGCCACGGTGCTGGCCGAGCGCCTGCGCGCCATCAACCCGGCGGCCACCATCCGGGCGGTCCCGCTGTTCTACGAGTCCCGCGTCGCCGACGCCATCCTCAAGCCGCCCATCCGCTACGTCATCGACGCCATCGACAACCTCACCGCCAAGTGCCACCTGCTCGCCACCTGCCGGGCGCGCGGCATCCCGGTGCTCTCCTGCACCGGCTCCTCCGGCCGGCTGGATCCCACCCGCATCCGCGTGGACGACCTCGCCCACACCCGCATCGACCCGCTGGCCGCCGCCGCCCGGAAAATCCTCCGGAACCAGCACGGCTTCCCGCGCACGGGCGACTTCGGCATCCCCGCGGTCTACTCGGTCGAGCCGCTGCAGTCGCCGGTCCCCCTCGCCTACGACGGGGACGAAGGCTTCTCCTGCGTCTGCCCCAACGGCGACAACCACCACCACACCTGCGACGACCGCCACGTCATCTGGGGCACCGCCGGCTTCGTCACCGCCGCGGCGGGCCTGACGGCGGCCTCCGTCGTCGTGCGCCACATCAGCGGGCGCGAGGCGCTCCCCGGCTGAGGCGCGCCCGTGAGCGAACGTTACAGCTTGCTTTTCATCTTGGGGCGGGGCCTCCGCGGCCGGCCCCGCAACGCCCCGCCGCCCCGCTACGGGCAGAACGCCGAGACGGCGAAGGGCGCTTCCTCGCCGAACTCGCCCTCCACGACGATGACGTAGCGGCGCGGGGTGTTGTTCCAGATGGTGACGCTGCCCCCGCCCCGGCCGATGTCGGCCTCGCACTCGTTGATGAGCGAGTCCCCGGTGACGCAGGTGTTGCCCTCGTAGAACATGGCGAAGAGGTCCAGGTCTTCGCACGGCGAGTCCAGCGTGAGGGTGACGTCGCCGTCCCCCGGGTGCTGGAACTCGATCATCCGCTCCGGCCCGCGGTACACCTCGGTGCCGGTGACCTCACAGGCCCAGAAGCTCGAATAGTTGGCGCCGTCGATGCCGCGCGTCCCCCCCTCCGTGGTGGACACGACCGTCTCGTTGCAGCCGAGGGTGGCCGCGATGCAGTCCCCGCCGATGTCCGGCACGGGCGGGCCGTCTTCGCAGTCCACGTCGGCGTCGGCGTCGGTGTCGGCGTCGGTGTCCGCGTCGGAGTCGGCGTCGGTGTCCGCGTCCGCCTCGCTGGACGCGGTGTCGTCCTTGATGGGCAAACCATCGACGCAGGAGGAGAGGGCGGCGCTCAAGGCGACGTAGACGACAGGACGGAGGAGAGCAGGCACGGGGGGCTCAGTTGCAATCGATGGAGAGCGCGAAGGGCGTGCCGACCTCTTCGGAGCCGTCGATGTGCGGATCCGGGCTGTCAACCACGATGAGATAGGCGTACTCGCGGTTTTGGGGGTCTTCCGGGAGCAGGATGCTGCCGTCGGCGCGCGAGTCGTCCGCCTCACAGACCCCGATGATCGTTCCGTCCGTGGGGCACACGCCGTCTTCGTCCCAGTAGCGCCACTGGATGGCGAAGACGTCGGCCTCCTCGCAGGGGGCCTGGAGGTCGATGGTGACGTCGCGGTCTCCCGGGTGGATGAACGAGTAGATGCGCTCGGCCGAGGCATACTCGCCCTTGGGCAGGCTCTCGCAGAACCACGCGACGTAGTTGGCGTCGTTGACGAGGTGCGTGCCGCCGCGGGTGGTGGAGACGATGCTGTCGCCGCAGCGCAGCTCGGAGGTGACGCACTCGTCGATCATCGACGGGGCGGAGGGCTCGGCCGTGCAGTCGAAGGCGGGCTCGCCGGTGTCGGCGTCCGTGTCGGCGTCCGTGTCGGCGTCCGTGTCGCTGTCGGCGTCCGAGTCGGCGTCGGCGTCGGACTCGGTTGCGCCGGTGCCGTCGCCGCCGTCCGCCCAGTCGTCCCCGTCGTCCATCGGCTCGGGGCCGCCGTCGCCGACCTTGTCCCCCTCTTGGAAGATGGCGCAACCAGACGCGAGCAGGAAGAGCACGATGCGACGCAAGGGTCACCCCCAGAACAAACGTTAGCGCGGACCGGGCCCATCCGCGAGGGGTCCGACGAGGCCTTCGCCCGCGGCGAGCAGGCGCGCCCACGCGCCGCCCTGCGCCCGAAGCACGTCCGGCGGCCCCTCCTCCACGATACGCCCGCGATCCAGCACCACGATGCGGTCGCAGCGCTGCACGGTGGACAGGCGGTGCGCGACGACGAGCACGGTCCGACCCGCGATCACGCCGTCGATGGCCTGCTGCACGCGGGCCTCCGTCATCGAGTCGACGCTGGCCGTGGCCTCGTCGAGCAGCAGCACGGCCGGCGCGTGGGCGAGGACCCGCGCGAAGGTGAGGAGCTGGCCTTCGCCGGCGCTGAGGTCGGCGCCCCGCGCGGCGACCCGCCCGTCCCACCCCAAGCGCTCGACCAAGGGCCCGGCGGCCGCGCGATCGACGGCGGTGGCGCGGTCCTCCGCGCTGATCTCGGGGTTGTCGAGGCCGACGTTGAACGCGACCGTGCCCGCGAAGACCTGGACATCCTGGCGCACCGCGAGCACGGCGCGCCGGTGGTCGTCCAGGGACAAGCTGCGAATCTCCACGCCGTCGAGGAGGATTTCGCCCTCGTACCCATCGTAGCTGCGGTCCAACAGGCGGAGGAGGGTCGTCTTCCCGGCGCCCGTGGCGCCGACCAGGGCCACGCTCTCGCCGGGGCGCACGCGAAGGTCGATGCCGTCGAGGATGGTCGGCGCGTCCGGGCCGTAGCGGAAGCGAACCCCGCGCAGCTCCAGCGCGCCGCGCACCTCGCCGGCGGGCAGCCCGGCCCGCGGCACCGGGGCCGCGGCGTCGAAGAGCCAAAAGACGCGCGAGAGACTGGCGACCGCACGCTGGACGATGGTGATTTTGCCGGACAGCTCGCGCACGGGCCGGAACATGCGGTCGATGTAGTCCACGAAGGCGACGAGCAGGCCGACCGACGGCAGCGCCTCGGGCCCTGCGGCCCCACCCAGCAGCGGCGCGGCGAGCCCGGCCCCCACGAACAGCACCACCGCCGTGAAGATGCGTGCGGCGCCGTCCACCAGCGCGAACATGCCCGCGTCGTAGAGGTTCGCCGCGCGGGTTGTCTCGGCGAAGCGGGCGTTCAGCTCGGCGAAGCGGCGGGAGGTGCGCGCCTGGTCGCCAAAAAGCTGCACGACCTGCACGCCATCGACCCGCTCGGCCAGGAACGTGTTGAGCGCCGACTGGGCGTCCCGCGAGGCCCCGAACAGCGCGCGAATGCGCCGGCGCATCCACTCCAGCATGACGAGCAGCGGCGGGCAGAGGGCGAGGAGGACCAGCGTGAGGCGGAGGTCCAGGCTGACCATCGCGGCGAGGATTCCGACGATGAGCACGACATCGAGCAGGAGCGAGACGGTGCCGGCGGCGATGGACTCGCCGAGCGCGTCCATGTCCGAGGTGAGCCGGGTGAGCAGGCGCCCCGCCGGCTGCTTGTCGAAAAAGCCCAGCGGCAGGCCGAGGGTGTGGGCGTAGAGGCGCTCGCGGAGGCGGCGGATGCCGCGCTGCCCGGCCCACGCGAGGGCCAGGGCGTAGGCCGCCTCGGTCGCGTAAGAGCCGACCACCGCCGCGAAGTACAACGCGGCCAGCGGCAGCAGCCCAGCCTCGACGCCCGGGAGCAGGTGCTCGTCGATGACACGCTTGACGAGCCAGGGCTGCGCGATCTGGAGCCCCGTGATGACCGGCGTGAGCGCGAGCGCGAGGGCGACCGCCCAGGCATCCGGCCGCACGAAGGCCCACAACCGGCGCAGCAACGAAAAGTCCGAGCCGGCGGCGACCTCGGCGGGCGGCGGCGGCGCGCTCATCGGGCCACCGCGGGCGCCGTGTCCGTCGGGCGCTGGTGGGCGGCGGCGTCGGCGAAGGGGCCGGGCCGCTGCAACAGCACCGACGGCGGCGCCTGATCGACGAGGCGCCCCTCTTCGAGCACGAGGACGATATCGCAGTGTTGCAGCGCGCTCACACGATGCGACACGATGAAGGTCGTCGGGCCGCCGGACGCGCTGCGGCGGCGCAGGGTGGTCACCAGGGCGCGCTCCGTCTCGTGGTCCACCGCCGACAGCACGTCGTCGAGCAGGAGGAGGCGGGCGTCCGGCCGGGCGAGCGCGCGCGCGAGGGCGACCCGCTGCCGCTGGCCCCCCGAGAGCAGGATGCCGCGCTCGCCCACCACCGTGTCCGCGCCGTCGGGGAGGACGCGAAGGTCCACGTCCAAGGCCGCGTCCCGCAGGGCCGCCGCCACCCGCGCGCCGCCCGGGTCGTCGGTCCCCATGCGGACATTCTCGGCGATGCTCTCGCCGAACAGGAAGGGCCGCTGCGGCGCCACGGCGAGGGCCGCGCGCCAGGCGTCGAGGGACACCGCGCGGAGGTCCACCGCATGCCCGTCGCCGCCGACGAGCTGGATGGCGCCCGGCGGGGCCGCCACGACGCGCGCCAGCAGCGCGAGCAGCGTGGACTTCCCCGCCCCCGTCCGCCCGAAGACCCCGACCACGGCGCCCGGCGGCACGGTGAAGCCCACGCCCCGCAGCACCGGATGCGCGGGGGCGCTGGGGTACGCGAAGTCCAGCCCCTGCACCCGAAAACCGGGGGGGCCAGCGGGGATGGAGGCCGGCCCGTCGCCCTCGGTGCGCTCGACCGGAGCCTCCAGCACCTCGACCACCCGCTCCACGCTGGCCTTGCCGCGGGTGAAGACCGAGAGCGTCCAGCCGAGGCTGGACAAGGGCGGCAACAGCAGCCCGAGCAGCGTGATGAAGGCGACCACCTCGCCGACCGAGAGCGCGCCGCGCACGGCCAGCAGCCCGCCCCACGCCAGCGCCGCGAAGACGGCGGCGTTGCCCGCGAGGCGCAGCGCGGGCAGGGCCAGCGCGCCCTGGACGGAGCTCTTCATTTGGACGGCCTGGAGCTCTCCGTTGATCGACCCGAACGCGGCGGCGAAGCGCTCCTCGGCGCGAAAGCCCTGCACCGTCGAGATGCCCTGGAAGCTGCCGAGGACGTGGTCGCTCAAGGCGCCGACGAGGCGCTGGCTCTCGCGGTGGAGGTCGAACACGCGGTTGACCGCGCGACGGGTGACGGCCATGCCAATGGCGATGGGAACGAGCGCGGCCAAGGTGAGCGCCCACGACACGCTCAGCATTCGCCCGACCGTCATCAGCAGGGCGACCGTCACGTTCACCGACTGCATGACGCCGAAGCCGAGCAGCACGCGCACGAAGCCGACGTCGTTGCTCGCGCGGTTGGTGATCTCGCCCGTGGTGGTGGTGGCGTACCACGTCGGCTGAAGCGCGAGCAGGTGGTCGAACACGCGCTGGCGCAGGTCTTCTTCCATGCGGCGGGCCGGGTTGAAGACCCACACCCGCGAGAGCGTGCGCACCGCGATGACGGCCGCGCCCATGAGGCCGACCTCGACGATGGGCCGCGCGGCGCCGCCGGCCGGCAGCGCGTCCACGGCCCGGCCGATCGCCATCGGGATCTCGACGGTGAGCCAGTTCGTCAACGCGAGGCAGGCGAAGCCAAGGGAGACGATGGGGAGGTGCGGGCGGCCGAGCTCGAGGAGGAGGCGCGTCGCGCTGCGGGAGCCGCCGGTGGAGGACATGGGGCCCGGTTATCCCGGGAGCGTCGCCCCCGGAGCCTGCGCGTGCTGCCTGCCGACTTCGACGACGCCCGCGTGCAGGCCGATGTGGCTTGGCTCGTCGAGGAGGTGGGCCCGCGCCCCTTCCGCAGCGCGGCGGCGGCGGCGGCGGCGGCGGGGGTCGCGGCGCGGCTGGACGCGGCGGGCTGGCCGGCGCAGGAGGTGGGCCTGCCGGGCAACCTGCTCGCCTGCCGCGGTGGCGGGGGCTGGCTCCTGCTGGCGCACACCGACAGCGTGCCCGGGTCGCCCGGCGCGGTGGACAACGCCGGCGCCGTCGCGATGTTGGTGGAGCTGGCCCGGGTATGGGACGGCGGGCCGCTGTGCCTGGGCTTCCCGGTCGGCGAGGAGGCGGGGCTGGTCGGAAGCACGGAGATGGCGGCCGCTTGGTCGGCGGGGGCGCTCGGGCCGGCCCCGGCGGGCGTGCTGTCCTTGGAGCTGCTGGGCCAAGGCGAGCCCACGCTGATGGGGCTCTCCCGCGCGTGGGACGCGCGCCGGCTGGACTGGCTAGCCGGCGCGTGGCGCCCGCTGCCGCCGACGCCCTTCGGGCACTTGCTCTACAGCCGCCTCCTCCCCGACTGGGAGCGCTCGGACCACGCGCCCTTCGCCGCTGCCGGCCTTCCGGCGCTGCTGCTGCTCGGCCGCGGCCCGGCGC
>JBEIVK010000181.1:0-7015 GCA_040373935.1 Alphaproteobacteria bacterium | reverse complement strand
GCCGCCGTAGCCGCCGCCGGGCGGGCCGCCGTAGCCGCCGCCGGGCGGGCCGCCGTAGCCCCCGGGCGCGCGCGCAGAGCCGCCGGGGCCATCCCCGCTGCGGGGCGGCGGGCCGCCGTCTGCGCCAAAACGCTCGGTGCGGGGGCCGGATGCGCGGCTGTGCACCTCTACCGCCGGGGACGGGCCGCGCGGCGGCGCGCGCTCCGGGCGAGGCGCCCCGTCGGGGGAGGCGCTGGGCCCGCGGCCATCGTTGCCGCCAGGGAAGCCACCGGGGCGCCCGCCGTATCCGCCGCCCGGCGGCCCGCCGTATCCGCCGCCCGGGGGCCCGCCGTCTCCGCCGCCCGGGGGCCCGCCGGATCCGCCGCCCGGCGGCCGGCCCGGAGGCCCGCTGCGTTGCTCGGCTTCACGCACGGTGAGGCGCCGCCCGCCGACCGAATGGCCGTCCATGGCCTGAATCGCCCGTTGGGCGGCCTCGGCGTCGGTAAAGGTGACGAAGCCGAAGCCCCGCGAGCGCCCGGTCTCCCGGTCGCGGATGACGGCCGTGGTCTCGATGGCTCCGTAGGACGCGAAGGCTTGCGCGAGCCCGTCCTCTTCGGTCGACCAGGGCAAACCGCCGACGAACACCTTGATGCCCATGACGAAGAATCCTGAGGGTCAGAGGGGCGTGACCGACGGCGGCTCCGTCGGCCCGCCCCGTGAGTATAGGCCCCGCGCGGGACGGTTTTGCAAGGGGCCCCGCGCTGCGAACCCACACCTGCGGCGGCGCCTGGGCGGCGGCAGCAGCTCCCGGCTGGAGATCACCCCATGGAGATCTGCGTGAGCAGCGTGTTTTGTTCGGAGTCGGGGCGGGCGGACGGTCCGACGGTCCCCGCTCCGCGATACCCTCCCGGCGATGGACCTCGGCCGGGCGATGGAGTGGTTGGACGGTGCGCGTGGCGCGGACGGCTGGGGCTACCGGCCCGATGAGCCGGCCGCCCCCGAGCCGACGGCCCTGTGTCGGGCGGCGGGCGTCTCGGCGGTGCCGCCCTTGCCGTCGGGGCCGGGGGTCGGCGCTTGGGGTGCGCTGGTCTGGCCGTGGGCCGCCGCGGGGGCCGGGCCCGGGGTCGATGAGGCGCTGCGCGTCCTCCTGGCATGGCCGGTGCTCCAAACGGACGAGACGGCCGGGCGCTACTCGGGCCGCTTCGCTGGCTGGTCGTGGGTCCCCGGCACCTTCTCCTGGGTGGAGCCGACCGCCTGGGCGCTGCTGTCGCTGGAGGCCGCCGGGCTCGGCGCACACCCGCGGGCGGTGGAGGGGCGCGCGCTGCTCGCGGACCGTCAGTGCGTGGACGGCGGCTGGAACACCTCGGCCCCCGACGTCTTTGGCGTCCCGGTGCCGGCCTACCAGAGCACGACCGCCATGGTGCTCGCCGCCTTGCCCGCGGGTCACCCGGCCGCCGCGCACGGCTGGGGGTGGCTGCGCCAGGACGTCGAGGGGCCGAGCCCGCTCGCGGCCGCGTGGTCCGTGCTCGCGGCCGCCCGGCACGGGGAGGACCCGGCCCCTCACCGCGCGCGGCTCGCGGCCTTGCAGGCGCCCGACGGGAGCCTGTCAGGACGGGTCGACCGCACGGCCCTCGCCGTGGCGGCCGTGCGGCGGGCGGCGCTGTGACGTCGTCCACCCGTCGCCGCGTCCTCGCCGCCAGCGCGGGGCTCGCCGCTGGGGTCGGCGGGGCTGCGCTGCTCGCGCCGGCGTGGAGGGAGGCGCGCCAGCCGGCCGCCCGGGTGGACCGCCTCCAGGTGCGCGACTACGGCGGAGATCTCGAAGGCCGCTTGCGCCAAGCGCTGCGCGCGTGGCCGCAGGTGGTCGCGCGCGCGAAGCTGGGCACGGTGGTCCTCAAGCCCAACTTCGTCGAGGTGCACGAGGGGCGGCCCATCAACACCGAGCCCCGCTTCGTGGCGGCCTTGGCCATCGCGTTCCGGCAGCTCGGCGCGCCGGAGGTCGTGGTCGCCGAGGGGCCGGGGCACCATCGGGACACCGAGTCGTTGCTGCGCCGCTCGGGGCTGGATCTCGCCTTGCGCGACGCGGGGGTGCCCTTCGTCGACCTCAACGTCGCGCCCACGCGGCCGGTCCCGCTGCGCTCCAACTTCACGGGACACGGGCAGCTCCATCTGCCGCGCATCGTCACGGATTGTGCTCTGCTGGTCAGCGTTCCCAAGCTGAAGACCCACCACTGGGCCGGCGTCACCCTGTCCATGAAGAACCTCTTCGGCGTCGTGCCGGGCGCGGTGTACGGCTGGCCGAAAAACCCGCTGCACACCGCGGGGTTGGATCGCAGCATCGTGGACTTGTGGGACACGCTGCGGCCCGGCTTTGCGGTGGTGGACGGCGTGGTGGGCATGGAGGGCGACGGTCCGATCCTGGGGGGCGCCGTGGCGTCCGGCGTCGTGTTCCTGGGCGACAACCTGCCGGCGGTCGACGCGGTCGCCGCGCGCTGGATGGGCATCGCGGCCGAGCGCTTGTCCTGGCTGGGCGTGGCGGGCCGCCTCGGCGGCACCCTCGCGCGGTCGCGCATCACCGTCGCCGGCGATGCCGTCTCGCCGCGCCCCTTCGCGTTGCTCAGCCGCTTCGCCCACCTCTCCGACGTGCCATGACGCCCCGCGCGCGCGCGCTGCTGCTCGCCACCCTGCTCGTGGGGCTGGTTCCGCTCTGGCAGGCCTTCTTGGCCGAGCCGGTCAAGACCCGCTGGTTTCGCGGCCGGCCGCGGCATCCCACGGTGCTGCTCGTCGTGCTCGATACGGTCCGGGCCGACCACCTGGGCGCTTGCGGCGCGCCGCCGGGCCAGACGCCGGTGTTGGACGGGCTTCGGGCCCGGGGCGCGGCGCTCGCGTGTGATGGCGTCGCCCCGGGGTCGTGGACCTTGCCCAGCCACGCGAGCCTGTTCACGGGGCGGGATGTACCGGACCACGGCGCCGACTACGGCGGGGCCGGCGAGGTTCGGCAGCTCGCCATCACGCCCTTGCCCGGCAGCGCGGAGACGCTGGCCCGCACCATGGCCGGCCGGGGGTACCAGGTCCGCGGCGTCTCGGCCAATCCGGTGCTCGCCCCGGCCACCGGCCTCGTCGCCGGCTTCGACGGGTGGGAGGTCGCCCCCGAGTTCGGCGCCTTCGCCGATGCCCGCGTCGAGGCCCCGCTGCGTCGCGCCCTCCGGTCGCTGCGTCCCGACGGCGGCCCGCTCTTCCTTTTTGTGAACCTCGCTGAAGCGCATGACCCGTGGCCCGCGATCTCAGCCGGGGACGGCATGTTCCCGGCGACACCCGGGCTCGCGTACCTGGAGACGGATCGGGCGACCGGCGCGCTCCGGCCCGATGGCCCGTGGCAGCGCTTCATCGGCGGTCGCCTGTCCGCGGCCGAGAGGGACGCCCTGCTGCGTCAGGTGCGCGTGCTGTACGCGAGAGGCGTGCAGCGGGCCGACGCCAGCCTCGGCCGGGTGCTCGCTGCGGTGGACGCGCACGGGTGGGCCGACGCCGGCCTGCGCCTCGTCGTCGTGAGCGATCACGGGGAGTTTCTGGGCGAGCACGGCCTTTTGCGCCACGGCCGCTACGTCTGGGAGGCGAACGTGCGGGTCCCCGTCTTGGTGTGGGAGCAGGGCCCGGGAGGCGCCGCCCGCGCGGTGCCCGCGTTGCCGGCCCGGCCCTCTGTCCGGGATGCCGGCGCGGTGGTGCGCGGGGAGCCCTGGCCCGCGCGCGCGGCGCCGACGGCCAGCGTCGCCTACCCGGACCCGACCTACTACCGCTGGACCGACGGTCGGGTCGGGGGGAGCACGAGCGCGGCGATCTGGTGGTCAGACCGGGAGAAGCTGCTGTGGATGGACGGGGCGGCGTCCGTGGTGGACCCGTTGGCGGACCCGCTGGAGCGGTCGGGCCAACCCCTCCCGGAGAGCCATCCCGGGGCGCCCGCGTTGGCGGCGCTGGTCGCGCGGGTGAGCGCCCGCCGGGTCGGTCCCGCCGCTCCGGACCCCGGCGTGATCGAAGCGCTGCAAGCCGCCGGCTACATCGCGCCCTGAGGGGCGGGCGGGCGGCGGCGTTGGGCCTGGGCGGCGGCGAAGCGCGGACAGGCCGCGCGGTTGGTGCAGTCGCCCCAGATGTCCAGCCGATGCGTGCGGATCTCCAGGCCGTGGGCGGCGGCGATGCGCGCCTGGCGGGCCTCGATCTCGTGGTCCTCGAACTCGAAGATTTGGCCACAATCGCGGCAGATGAGGTGGTCGTGGTGGTCGTCCCCCGGACGCGCCGGCTCGTACCGCGTCTGCCCGTCGCCGAACTGCCGCTCGTGGGCCACGCCGGCCTCCGTGAGCAGCTTCATGGTGCGGTAGACCGTCGCGTAGCCCACGCCCGGCATCTGGCCTTGCACCAGCGCCAGCAGCTCATCGAGGGAGCGGTGGGCGTCCTGTGCGATGAAGGCGTCGAAGATGGCCTGGCGCTGCCGGGTGTGCTTGAGCCCGGCCTTGTCCATGTAGTCGCGCAGGCGGTCTTCCAATGAGCGCGCGTCAGTCATCCCAACCCCCGGAGCGCAGCCCTATCCCACCGGGGCCGGTGGCGGCTGGGAACGGGCGCAGTCCCACCGCGGAAACGGAAACACCCGCCCGGGGAGGGGCGGGTGCAGCCGGAACGCCGCCCCCGGAGGGGCGGGCGTCCACGCGGGGCTACTCGTCGGCCGACTCGGCGTCTGCGGAGTCGGACTCGTCGGCCGCGGGGCCCTCGGCCGGAGCAGGCCGCGGGTGATCCACCAGCTCGATGAGGGCCATCTTGGCGTTGTCGCCGGGGCGCCAGTCGAGCTTGAGGATGCGGGTGTAGCCGCCGGGGCGCTGGATGTAGCGCTCGGCGTACTCGCCGAAGACGGCAGAGAGCGCCTCGCGGCTGTTCACCCACACGCGGGCCTGACGGATCGCGTGCACGCGGCGGGCCCGGGCGGCGGTGAGGGCGGCGCCCTCGAGGCCGACGAGGGTGCTCGGCGGGACGCGCTTGCCGAGCGTGAGGAGCTTCTCCGCGATGCGGCGCAGCTCCTTGGCGCGGGCTTCCGTGGTGCGGATGCGGCCGTGGAGGAAGAGGGACGTCACCATGTTGCGAAGCATGGCGGTGCGGTGGGACGGGTTCAGGCCGAGCTTGCGGCGGGCCTTGAGGTGGCGCATGACGCGACTCCCGAGAGGCCGCTGGCGGTCTGGCCAGCGCCTCTCCGTTGATTCAGGTGCGGGTCTTGGGGAAGTTGGTGAGCTTCATGCCGAGAGACAGGTTCAGCTCCGACAGGATGTCCTTGATCTCGTTCAGGGACTTGCGGCCGAAGTTCTTGGTCTTCAGCATCTCGGCCTCGGACCGCTCGACCAGCTGCCAGATGTACTCGATGCCGGCGTTCTGGAGACAGTTCGCCGACCGCACCGAGAGCTCGAGCTCGTCCACGCGCTTGAAGAGGGACTCGGGCCACTCCTCTTGCGTCGACGAGGAGCCGGCCTCGGTGGGCTCGGCCTCCTCGCTGAAGTTGATGAAGATCTGGATCTGCTCCTTCAGGACCTTGGCGGCGTAGGCCACGGCGTCCTCGGGGAGCACGCTGCCGTCCGTCCAGACCTCGAGGGTCAGCTTGTCGTAGTCGGTGCGGTTGCCAACGCGGGCGTCGGTGACCGTGTACTTCACCTTGCGGACGGGGCTGAAGATCGCGTCGACCGGGATGGTGCCCTTCGGCTGGTCGTTCACGTCGTCGGGGGACGCCGGGCGGTAGCCCTTGCCCATCTCGACCTTGACCTCGGCGTAGAACCGGCCGGCCTCGGTGAGGGTGGCGATGGCGAGCTCCGGGTTCAGCACGGTGGCGGCGCCCTCGAAGCGGATGTCGCCGGCGCGAACCACGACGATCTCGTCCTTGCGGCCGGAGATGTCGATGGTGCCCCGGAGCGGCTGCGTCGAGCTGGTGCGGACGCGGACGTTCTTGAGGTTGAGGACGATGTCCGTCACGTCCTCGATGACGCCGGGCAGCGCACGGGAGAACTCCTGCATCACGCCTTCGATGCGGACGGCGCTGATGGCCGCGCCCTGAAGGCTGGAGAGGAGAACGCGGCGGAGCGCGTTGCCGAGGGTGATGCCGTAGCCGCGCTCCAGCGGGCGGACGACGAACTTGGCGTACCCGTCGGTGGACTTGCCGTCCTTCTCGACGTTGCGCGCGCGGATGAGTGTACGCCAGTTGTTGGCGACCAGATCTTCCATCGGAGTGACTCCCTGAAGGCTTCTGCCGGGCGGGGCAACCCGGCTCTGCGCCTTTCAGAAGGGAAGGAGGCCCCGGCCGGCAGAGACCGACCGGGGCAGCCCCACGCACGCGTCAGACGCGGCGGCGCTTCGGGGGACGGCAGCCGTTGTGCGGGATCGGCGTGACGTCGCGGATGTAGGTGATCTTGAGCCCGGAGTTCGCGATGGCGCGAAGCGCCGACTCGCGGCCGGCGCCGGGGCCCTTCACGTGCACGCCCGCGGCCTTCATGCCGTTTTCCATCGCCTTGCGGGCGGCGTCTTCGGCGACGAGCTGCGCGGCGAAGGGGGTGGACTTGCGGGAGCCCTTGAAGCCCTTCACGCCCGCGCTCGACCACGCGACGGCGTTGCCGTTCGGGTCGGTGATGGTGACGATGGTGTTGTTGAAGGTCGCCTGGATGTGCACGACACCGGAGGGGACGTTCTTCTTGACGCGCCGGACTGCGGCGCCTTTACGCGGATTGGCCATGGTTCCGTCCTCTCCGATTACTTGCGCTTGGCGACAGCGCGGCGGGGGCCCTTACGGGTGCGCGCGTTGGTGTGGGTGCGCTGGCCGCGCACGGGCAGGCCGCGCTTGTGGCGGATGCCGCGGTAGCAGTTGATGTCCATCAGTCGCTTGATGTTCATCGCGACTTCCTTGCGGAGATCGCCTTCCACCTTGTGGTCCCGCTGGATGGCTTCGCGGATGCGGGCCACGTCCACTTCGGAGAGGTCCTGGGCCCGGGTGTCGTGGGGGACATTGGCCGAGTCGAGGATG
>JBEIVK010000342.1:0-4757 GCA_040373935.1 Alphaproteobacteria bacterium | reverse complement strand
GCGGCGGGACGCCGCGCCGCACGGAGCGGCCGCGGGCCGCGACCCGCCGGAGAGACGCGGTGCCCGGGCGACGCCCGGGCAGGCGCCCGGAGGCCTCAGAGGCCGTCGCTGTTGGTGGCGCGGACGTCGAGCTCGGTGAGGCCGAGCTGGTCGGCGAACTTCTTGCCGGGCCACACCTCGAGGACCTTGATCTCGACCTCGCCCCATGCGGAGCCGGTGTAGCCGAAGGTGGCGGGGGCGAAGACCCAGTGCGTGCCCTGGAAATCGGGCAGCTCGGCCACCTGGACGCGGCCGCCGGCCTTGAGCTCGACCTTCTTGGGGCGGGCGTAGTCCTTGGTGGGGGCCGTGAAGCCGACGCTGGAGACCGAGAAGCCGGCGGACTGGACGGTGAAGGTGGTGGTGGTGGGGCCGGTCCAGACCGTCTTGGGGCTGTCGTCGGTGAGCTTGTCGGCGGGGGCGCCGTCCACCGTGACCTTGGGCGCGGCGTCGAACTCCTTCAGGTAGAGGAGGAGCTCGGAGACGGCGAAGTTGGGGAAGTCGCGGCCGGCGTGGACGTCCATCACCGTGAGCTTGACCTTGCCGCCGCCGTTGGACGTGCCGACGATGTCGTCCAGCTCGATGATCTGAAGGCCGCGGGCGTCCTTGACCTCGACGGTCTGCGGGTTGCCGATGGGCTTGAGGGTGTTGGTGTCGTCGTACTCGAGGACCTCGATCTTCAGCGTCTTGACGCGGGAGTAGTCGAGGAAGGTGTCCTCGTCGGAGTCGAAGCCGGGGTTGATGGCCAGCTTGTCGAGC
Source organism: Alphaproteobacteria bacterium (assembly GCA_040373935.1). Taxonomy (GTDB): domain Bacteria; phylum Myxococcota_A; class UBA796; order UBA796; family UBA2385; genus JBEIVK01. The sequence continues at coordinate 3,962 of JBEIVK010000342.1, read as the reverse complement.
GCGGCGCGCGGAACGTCGAAGGTGATGGTCTCGCCTTTGTTTTCGCTGTCTCCGGGGACCATCCAGGCGGTGTCCGGCTTGCCGTCGAAGGCCGAGCCGGCGTTCCACTTGTTTTCGGCGCCGCGCGTCTCCTTTTTGAAGTTGGAGGCGACCGCGCCGGCGAGGGCGGGGCCGGATGCGGCGAGCAGGACGAGGGCGAACGCAGGGCGCCAGAAGGACACGAGAACCTCCGAGGACGGGCCCGCTGGTGTAGCACGGGCGCTGACAGCGGGACGTCAAACCCGGCGGGCCGGGCCTGACTTCCGCGGGTGGGTGGCGTCACTCCGACGGCGCGAACCCGAGCACCAGCTCGCGGCCGGAGACGCCCGTCTCGGTGGAGAGGCGCCCGGTGGCGTCGAGCCCGCCCGAGGCGATGGCCTCGTCGGCCTCGTTGTAGACGGCGTCGGCGTCGAAGTCGGCGTAGGCCCAGAGGTAGACGATGGTGTTGGACGGGACGGTGAGCGCCCAGTCCAGGCTGGATTGGCCCTGCAAGTCGGCCCACTCGTGGATCTTCCAGTCGTAGGCGTCGGAGAGGAGGTCGGCCTCTTCGAACTCGCGGTTGGGGCGGCGCTTCATGGCGGCGACGAGCAGGCGGGAGCCGACCGGGAGGTCGTCGAAGGTGCCGGTGCCGGTGCGCACGGTGCCGGAGAGGGTGGCGAAGGGCACGACGGAGAGGCCCTCGCCGTCCACGATGAGCGGGATCTGGATGCGCAGGTCGTCGAGATCGGTGGAGGCGACGGCGAGCGGGTTGCCGGAGACGTCGAGGGTGGGCGCGTAGCCGCCCCAGAGATCGGCCGGGTCGATCAAGTCGTTGGCGTTTTCGTCGGTGGCGGCGAGCAGCTTGACGCGGCCGAGGTCGGCGCAGGTTTGGAAGGACCAGGCGCCCGTGGCCGTGCCCTCGGGGGTGGACTCGGGCTGGAAGAAGGACCAGTTGAACGGGCCTTCGTTGTCGCGGGTGAAGAGCATGGCGGCGGCGCGCCCGCCGTCCCACGGCACCGTGACCTCGGCCGGGCCGGAGAGGGAGATGTCGGTGCAGCCGCTGGAATCGCCGGGACCGGACTCGCCGGCCGGCAGGCCGCCGAAGTCTTCGTAGGGAACGAGCACCGTGAGGTTGATCTCGCCCACCTCGTCGCCGGGCATCAGGGAGAAGTCCTGGGGCCAGAGACCGAAGGGATCGGCCGAGTGGATGATGCCGTCTTGGTAGTAGTCGAGGGCGGCGTAGACGTGGATCTCGCCCTGGACGGTGGTGAGATCCACGTCCAGCTCGAAGGTGTCGCCGTCCGGGGAGGGCGTGAGGATGGTGGTGTTGCCGGCGTCGCGCAGGGCGCCCGACTGGCCCACCCAGGCCGCGCCGATGAAGAGCGGGCCGAAGGGGAAGGTGTCGCCGTACCCGGACTCGGCCCAGGAGATGAACTCCCGGTTGCCGTCCGGGGTGTCCTGGTAGAGCTGGACGCGCACCGTGCCGGTGATGTGCGCGGGGACCATCGGCTCTTCGCCGGTGTCGCCGCCCGAATCGGTGCCGTCAGTGCCGTCCCCGCCGCCGTTGTCGCCGCCGCCGCCGTTGTCGCCGCCGCCGTCGGCGGCGGGGGCTGCGCTGTCTTTGGCGGGGGATTCCTTGTCCCCGCAGCCCCCCACCATCACCGCCGTCAGGACCGCCCAGCTTGCGCGCATCGTGCACCCCGCATCACTTGGGGACAGCGTATCCCGGACCCGCCCGCTGCCGCGCGCGGGAGGGCCGGGATGCTTCAGGATTCAGTCGCCGCCGCCGACGTCGGCGTAGCCGAGAGGCAGCGTGATGCCGGAGACCGGGGTGGTGCCGGTCGGCAGCGTGCCGTTGTCGTCCACGCCGTAGGAGGCGACGGCTTCGCCCGCCTCGTTGACGAGGCCGTCCACGTCGGCGTCCACATAGGCCCAGAGGTAGACGATGGTGCCAGCGGGCACGACGAGCGAGAAGTCCTTGCTGGACTGGCCCGTGAGCTCGGACCAGACGAAGGAGGTGCTGTCGTAGACGCGGCTGGAGGTGGCGATGTCGAAGGCGCCCTGCGGGCGGTAGGTGAGGGCCGCGACGTAGAGCGAAGAGCCGGCGGGCAGCTCGTCGAAGGAGCCGCCCGTGTTCATGGTGACGGCGCCGGAGAGCGTGACGAAGGGCACCACGCTGACGCCCGCCGTGCCGCCCAGCGGGATCTGCACGTCCATGTCGGTGAGGTCCATGTTGCCCACGGTGATGGGGTTGCCGTCCGTGTCGGGGGCGGAGATGTAGGTGCCCCACACGTCGTCGGGGGCGAAGATGCGGTCCAGGTTTTTGTCCCAGGCGCCGACGAGCTTCACTTGGCCCAGGTTGCGCGGGGCGTAGAAGGACCACGGGCCCTCCGCGCCGCTGCCGGAGACCGCCGGGGTGATGATCGTGGAGGAAGGGCCGACGGGGCCGCTGCCGTCGAGGTTGACGAGCATCGTGGAGACCTCGCCGCTCGTGTAGGTGACGGTGACGAGGGCGTCGCCGGAGAGCTGCACGCCCGGGTCCCCGCCGCCACCGCCGCTTCCGCCGCCGCCGCCGCCCGCGCACGCCGCCTCGGCCGCGGAGGCCGGCGCGAGGATGGTGATGTCCACGGACACCACGCCCTCGCCGTCGACCAGCGGGATGGGCGTGGGGTAGACGCCGCGCGGGTCTGCCGAGCCGACGATGCGGTCGCGGAAGAGGTCCAGGCTTGCGTAGATGCGCGCTTCGTGGGTGCCGGTGGCCGACCAGCTGAGCGTGTACGGGTTGGGGCCGACGACGGGGGCCTCGACGACGCTGCTGCCGAAGTAGCGGTCCACGCCGCCGGTGTCGGTCTCGTAGGCGCCCACCCAGACGGAGCCGAAGGGGAAGGTGATGCCCGTCTCGGTGGCGCAGGACGTGGACTCCCAGGGGACCTCGACCCGGCCGCCCGACTCGTCCTCCGTGTAGAGCAGGACCGTGACCGCGCCGCTGACGGTGCCGCTGATGGGCGTCGGCGGCTCGCCGGTGTCGCCCGTGTCCACGTCGGCGTCGGTGTCGGTGTCGGTGTCGGCGTCGGCGTCGGCGTCGGTGTCCGAGTCGGCGTCGGTGTCGGTGTCGGCGTCGGCGTCGGTGGCGGTGTCGTCGGTGCCGCCCTTTGGAGCGCCCACACAGGAGGCGAGCAGGGCGGAGGCCAGGAACCACGGAAGCGACAGAGAAGGGGGGCGCATGGGTTCTCCCAGGGGGGGCAGGGGAGCGAGGCGGGTTGCCCCGACGCGTCGAGGCTACATCATCAAGGGCGTGTCAAATGTGACAACGCCGCGGGCCGCGGCCCCGGCCGCCGCGCCGCGCGGCGGCGCTGCGTGACGATCCGCTCTCCGCCGTGCTTTCCGATGCCGGCTCGCCCGCGGCTTTGGTCTGCCGTGGGCGGGTGTTCCGCGTTGGGCGGCGCGGCGCGCGGCGCGGCCCGTGGCGCGATCAGCGGGTGGGGCGTGGGCCGCCGCCGGGGCTGCCCGGACGGCCCTTGGGCATCGGCATCCGGCCGTCCGGGGTGAGCTCCAGCCGGACCACGATGCCGTCGATGTCTTCGTCGTCCACGACGAGGCGCCCATCGAAGCGCCCCATCGGATCGCCGGGCCCGGGACCGTTTTGGGTGAGATCCTGGAAGGCCTCGATCTCCAGGCTGCCCAGGCCAGCCGGGACACTCAGGGTGAAGGGGCCGGGCGGAAGACGCTTCTTGGCTGCGAGCCGGCGGCCCCGCGGGGCGGACGGGTCTGCGAGGAAGAGGTCCATGTCGACCGGGGCGGCGGCGCTGCTCTCCAGGGTGCCCCGCAGGGTGACCTTGGGGCCGGCGTGCGTCGCCCAAGGGTCGGCCAGCAGGCCGCCGCCGGGCTCGGGGGCGGCGGGCGTGCCGGGTGCTGGCGCTTGCCCGGGGACGCCGGGCGCGGGC
>JBEIVK010000792.1:0-2051 GCA_040373935.1 Alphaproteobacteria bacterium | reverse complement strand
GGGCGGCGCCGCAGGCGACGGTGCCGGCGCGACGCGGCGGCACGGAGGCGCGGAGGCGCCGACCCCGGCGGAGGCCCGCCCGACGCGCAGCGGCGGGGCCGCCCGATGCCCGATCCGGCCCGACTTTTTGGTTATCGGCTGGGCTGGCGCTGCCGGACCCACGCGTGGAAGTGGGCGGGGCCGTCGAAGATGGCGGTGGGGCGCAGTGTTTCGAGTGGGACGCTGGAATAGCCGCCGCGAAAGCCGATGAAGGGGAGGCCGGCGGCCTGCGCGGTGGCGGCGTCGATGGGGGAATCGCCGACGAGGGGCGCGGGGGCGCCGAGGGCGGCGACGGCGGCGCGGAGCGGGGCGGGGTCGGGCTTGCGCGTGGGGAGGGTGTCGCCGGCGATGACGGCGACGAACAAGGAGGACCAGCCAAGGCGGGCGAGGATGGCGTGGGTGGGTGTGGCCGGCTTGTTCGTGACCAGCGCGAGGGGGAGGCCGGCGGCGTGGAGATGCCGGAGGAGATCGTCCGAGCCGGGGTACGGCGTGGTGCCGGCCGGCTCGGTGTGGGCGTAGGCGTGGAGATGCCGGAGGAGATCGTCCGAGCCGGGGTACGGCGTGGTGCCGGCCGGCTCGGTGTGGGCGTAGGCGTGGAGCCACGCGTCGAGGGCGGCGGCCGGGTCGGCCCAGGGACGGCCGGTGGCGGCCGCGGCTTGGGCGAGGAGGCGGGGGGCGCCTTCGCCGACGAGGCGGCGGGTGGCGGCGGGGCCGAGGGCAGGGCGACCGTCCGCGCGCAGCACGGCGTCGAGCGCGGCGGCGATGCCGGGCACGCTGTCGACGAGCGTGCCGTCGAGGTCGAAGGCGAGGGCGGCGAAGGGCAGATCGGAGTTCATGGGCGGCCGAGGGCGAGAGACTGCAGTATACGGAGAACAGGGGGGGTGACGTGGACGACGGGCGGGTGGTGCTGCGACGGCCGGACGGTGCGCTGGTGTCCCTCGGCCCGGGAGACCTGGTCGGGCGGTCCATGCACGCGGCCTTGCGCCTGGACGATCCCCGGGTGTCCTCGGTGCACGCCGAGCTTCGGGTCGGGCCGGCGGGCGCGGTGCTGCGCGGGCTCGGCGGGCGCCTGCGGGTCGGCGGGGAGCCGCGGCGGGAGGTGGCGCTCGCGCCCGGGCAGCGCATCGGCATCGGCGCGGTGGAGCTGGTGGTGGTGCGCGTCGAGCCCGGGGGCGAGCCCTTCGCGCCCACCTTGGAGGTTGACGCGCTGTGGTTCGTGGTGAGCACGGGCCTCGTGGAGGTCCACCGTCAGGACAATCCGGAGCCGCCGCTGGAGGTCGCCGGGCTTGCCGCGCGCTTGCTGGGCCGGATGCTCGTGCGGCGCGGGCGGCCGCGCGCCTGGGACGCGCTGGCGGCGGAGTTGTGGCCAGCGGAGGCGCGGCGTCGCGCGAGCGGAGAGCGCTGGGGCGAGGTGGACGAACGGCGTCTGCGCAATCGATTCGATCAGGCCCTCGCGCGGGTCCGCGCCGCCTGCACGCCGTTGCGCGGGCCGCAGTTTGTACAGATGGCGGACGGAAAAGTTCGGCTGGACATTTTGCCGGGTGACCGGGTGGACGCCCTGGACGTCGAGATCAGAACGCCGTCAGATGACGAGGTCTTGAGTGAGGACTAAGCCCCGGTCAACACCGCGGGCCATCCCGCAGGTGGCTGAACGTCGCGCGCCCCTGCGTTGGTTTGGTTCTCCATTGGGCGGGGGAGGCGGACGGCCTTCGGGGTGGCTGCGCGGGTGTTTTCTCTCGGGGGTGCTGGCGGCGCTGCTGCCCGGGCTGGCGCGCGGCGGGCCAGAGGCGGTGGCCCTCGCGCCGTCCTGGCCGGAGGTGCAGGCGTCCGCCACGGTCCTGGAGCTGCGCTTGGCCGAGGCCGAGGCTGCGCTGCGTGCGCTGGCCCGCGTGCACAACGGGGTCGGGGCGCGGCTCGCCGCCGGGGAGACGGGCTGCGGGGATGCGCTGTTGATGGGCGCGGTCGCGCGGACGCCGGCCTTGGGCGCGCTGGCGCGGGCGCGTGCGCAGGCG
>JBEIVK010000699.1:0-2498 GCA_040373935.1 Alphaproteobacteria bacterium | reverse complement strand
TGCCCATCGAAGGCCGGGTGATCCCACACCGTGACCATCTCTTCCCCCAGGCGCCCGCTCAAGGCCGCCGCCTCCCGTCCGTACCATGCGCATGCCCACGAGCCCCCCTGCCGACCCCGCCGCGCACGCCCGCTCCCTCCGGGAAGCCGCCGCCGCCGCCCTCTCCGTCGATCCCGTGGCCGCCCGCGGCTACGCCGAGCAAGCCCTGCGCCTCGCCCCCGACGACGCGACGGCCCTCCATCACTACGCGGAGAGCCTCGCGCGCCTGGGCGATCTGGACCGCGCGCTGGCGCTGTTTCGGCAAGCGCTGGGGCGCGACGGCAGCCTCGGCGCGCTCGTCGAGGCGGCGCCGGGGGACGGGCCGGCCCCGGTGTGGCTGGACCGCGGCGGCGCCACCGCCTGCCCGATCTGCGGCGAAGAGCCCGCCGCCCCGCTCTGGGTGGGCAACCTCTCCGCCCGGCACCCCCTCGGCGGCACGATGGACCCGATCCGCCGCTGGGTGCTGTGCAAGAGCTGCCACCTCGCGCGGGTCGAGTCCCCGCCCAGCGAGGCCGCCGGCGCGGCGTGGCGCGAGTGGGTCGGGCCCACGCTGCCCGTCCCCACGCCCGATCGCTTCTCCACCTGGGTGGCCGCCGACGATCGCCTCGTGATGCGCCTGCGCGAAGAGGGCTACGGCGAAGGCTGGATGGACCGCAGCACCTCCATCCCGCCGCGCCCGTCGATGCTGCACGTCGGGTGCGGCTGGGGCAGCCTGCTCGCCGCGGCCGCCTGGCGCGGCTTCCTCGCCACCGGGCTGGAGGGAGAGCCGGTCCAGGCCGCCTGGGCGCGGCGCGCCACCGGGGCGCCCATCCTCGCGGGCGGCGACGCGCACGACCTCCCGGCCGGCGTCTACGACATCGTGGCCGTCGGCGAGGCCCTTGGCTTCGTGGAGGACCCGGTGGACCTCCTCCGCGCCGCCGCGAACGCCCTCGCCCCGGACGGCCTGTTCGTCGTGTCCACCAACGGCCTGGATCACCCCATCCAACGCCTCGAAGGCTACGACGCCGCCCCCTGGCGCGAGCCCCTGCGCCGCACCTGGTTCGACCGCGAGAGCCTCTCCGCCGCGCTGTTCCGCGCCGGGCTCCATCCCACGGGCAGCTTCCTCGACGAGGTCCGTCCGGGGGTCGTCCACATGCTGGCCCGCGCCGCGCCGCTCGACTGAGCGCGCCGCCGCCGGCCCCCGCAGGATCGGCCGGCCCCATGTCCGCCGAAGACCGCATCGCCGCCCTCCGTCGGTTTTTCGAGGAGGAGATCCCCTTCCACCGCTCCATCGGCCTGCAGGTGCGCGCGGCCGGCCCCGCCGGCGCCACCCTCGAGGTCCCGCCAGACCCCCACCTGACGGGCGACCCGTTCCGCCCCGCGGTGCACGGGGGCGTGCTCGCCACCCTCATCGACAGCGCCGGCGGTCTCGCCGTGTTTTGCGCGGTCGGGCCCGGGGATCGCGTCTCCACGCTGGATCTCCGCGTGGACTACCTGCGCCCGGCCGCCGTCGACGCCGCCCTCACGGCCGAGGCCCGCGTGCTGCGCGTCGGAAACCGCGTGGCCGTCACGGAGGTCTGGGTGCACCAAGGCGATCTCGCCGCCGCCGTCGCCCGCGGAACCGCCGTCTACAACGTCAGTCCGCCGCCCCGAGGCCGCTCGTGAGCCCCCCGCACTGGACCGCCCGCTTCTTTTCCGACCCGGCCTGGGTCGCCACGCAGGCCGCCCGCTTCTCCGCCGCCCAGAGCGCCGAGGAGGCCCACGCCGCCGCCGCGCTGCTCGGCCTCCTCCCCGGAGACCGCGTGCTGGACGCCCCCTGCGGCGATGGCCGCCACGCCCTCCCGCTCGCCGCCGCCGGGCTGCGCGTCGTCGGCGTGGACACCAGCCCCGCCCTGCTCGACGCCGGCCGCGCCCGCGCAAGCGCCGCCGCCCTCGACCTGGACCTCCTCCCCCACGACCTCCGGAGCCTCGACTTCGACGCCTGCTTCGACGCCGTGCTCTGCTTGTGGGGCAGCTTCGGCCTCTTCGACCGCGCAGACGACCTCGCCATCGCCCGCGGCTACCGCCGCGCCCTCGCCCCCGGCGGCCGCCTCCTGCTCGACCTCCCCTGCATCGAGACCTTGCTCCCCCAGTGGGCCACCCGCCACTGGAACCGCGCCGGCGAGCACCTCGCCCTCGAAGAGCGCCGCTGGGACCCCCTCACCGGCCGCGCCGAGGTGGTCTGGACCTTGGTGGACGCCGCCGGCGAGCGCACCGTGCTGCGCAGCAGCATCCACATCTACGCCGTCGCCGAGCTGCGCCACCTCCTCGAAGAGGCCGGCTTCTCCGCCTTCTCCGTCTTTGGCGGCCTCGACGGCGCGCCCTTCGAGGTCGGCCGCGGCCGGCTCGTCCTCGTCGCCCAGGTCCCCGACTGACAGCCATGATCATCCGAGTAGATTTCGATAGCCGCAGTTGCGGGTCCACGCACTCGCCATCGAAGG
>JBEIVK010000652.1:0-2676 GCA_040373935.1 Alphaproteobacteria bacterium | reverse complement strand
CGCGGCGGCGGCCAGCTCGCCCCGCCGCACCCGCACGCGCTCGCGGGGCTCGGCGTCGGTCTCGGCGAGGGCCCAGGCGTGGTCCCACGCGCGGGCCGCCGCCGCCGCGTCGCCGGCGTCCAGCGCGAGATCGCCCTCCAGCAACGCGCAGCGCACGAGCAGCAGGCGATCCCGCGCCCGGCCGGCGAGCGCCGCAGCCTCCTGCACGGCATCCGTGGCCTCGTCGCGGCGATCCCACGCGCGGTGACGATCGGCCAGCAGCAACAGCGCGTCCGCCCGGTCGCCCAGGCGGGCCTCGGCCGGCTCGCCGGGGCGGGGCGCGAGGCCGTCGCAGGCTTCGACCAGCATCTCCTCGGCCCAGGGCTCCTGCCGCGCGACCGCGATGCGGCTCAGCTCCAACAAGGCGCGGGCCGGCCAGGCCGCCGGGGCGTCCCGAAAGGCGCGCAAGCGCGTCTCGGCGGCGTCGTGCTCGCCCAGCTCGGCCTCCGTGCGGGCCAGCAGGAGCAGCGCCTCATAGGCCGGCGCCGCCCCGCGGGCCGCGCGCAGGCGGTCCACGACGGCTTGCAGCCCGGCGCGGGCGGCCGGGCGTGCGCCCCGGTGGATGCGGGTGCGGGCCAGGCACACCGCCGCCGCCTCGACCATGCGCTGCTCGCGCGCGGCGGCCACGTCCTTCGCGTTCTCGGTCAGGAAGGCGTCGAGCTCTCGCTCCCACCCCTCGTCTCCGGCCGGGAAAAGCCGGTGCAACGCCCGCACCAGCTCGGCGCCCGGGGCGTTGGCCAGCGGCACCCGCGCCGGCAGCCGCACCGCGCGCAGCGCCTTCAGGTACGCGAAGCGGGCCGCCGGGCGGTCTTCGCCCAGCAGGCAGTCGCCCAGGCGCTCCCAGGCGCCCACGAGCCCCGGCTCCGCCGCCGTCGCCCGCGACAGCAGCGCCCGCGCCGCGTCCGGGTCCCCGCCGGCCAGCACCCGCTCCGCTTCTTGCAGCAGCAGGAAGCCGTTGTCCGGGTCCACCGTGAGGCGGGCCGCGAGCTGCCCGGGGGCGTCTCGCACCGCCTCGTCCAAGATGCGCAGGGTGCCAAAAAGCCACCGGTCGAACCGCGGATGCAGCGGCTCGAACACGCCACCGCCGTCCGCGCCCTCCGGCACCCAGCGCCCGAAGACCGTCGCGCCGTCCGGGCCGGGGGCATAGGCCCAGTGGTCGTCCGGGGCGGGGCCCTCGGCAAACACGATGACCTCCCGCGCCTCCGCCGACGCCGAGGCCAGCTCGTCCGCCGTGCGCAAGCGCAGCGCCCCGCGGAACAGGTCGGCGCCGTTCCAGCGCTCCAGGAAGCCGCGCAGCCCGGGCGGCAGCGGATGGCCCAACGCCAGCCGCGCGCCGTCCAGCGCCTCGACGGGCGCCGGGGCGTGCAGCGTGTGGACGTCGTGCCGGTAGCGGTCGACGAGGCGGAGGAGCGGCTGGAACGGGTCGATGGCGGCCTGCATGGCGGTCTCGCGGTGCTAGACCGTCAGGGTAGCACGCTTGACTTGCCAAGGGGAGGGGTCGAATCCACCTCAACCCATCCCCACCGCCGCTGCGCCGCTCAGGCCGGCCGATCCACCCGCCCGCCCGCATGAAGCGCGAAGCGCCCCTCCGCCCGCGGGTGCACCGGATCGTCCCGCCGCCACGGCCACCCGCCGAAGCCCGTCGCCCGATAATCCGCGTAGGCCTGTTCGATCTCGTGCCGCGTGTTCATCACGAAGGGGCCGTGCCGCGCCACCGGCTCGCCGATCGGCCGGCCCTGCAGCAGCAGCACCTCCGCCCACTCCGCCCCGCGGTTCTCCAGCATCGGCGCCGCCTCCGGCCGCACCTGCACCGCGCTCGGCCCCGCCAGCGCCACGCCCTCCACCGCGAGCGGCCCCCCCGCGAAGGCGTACAGCACCCGGTGCACGCCCGCGGCCGCCGGTGGAAGCGCCCAGCGCGCCCCCGGCTCCAGCCGAATCGTCCAGATGGCGACGTGGTTCTCGTCGCGCGCGGCCCACGACTTCGGCGGCGGCGCCGGCGCCCGCGCGTCTCCCAGCGCGCCCGCCACCACCACCACCTCGATCGCCCGCCCCTCCGCGTCGCGCAGCGTGCGCCGCGGCACCGTCTCCGACCACAGCATGCGGAAGTGCGGCTCCACCATCTTGTCGTGGGCCGGCAGGTTCATCCAGAGCTGAAACAGCTCCGCCGGGTTGCCCCGCTCCTGCTCGACCAGCGGGAACATCTCGCTGTGCACCACCCCGCGGCCCGCCGTCATCCACTGCACGTCGCCATCGCCAAAACGCGCCGTCGCCCCCATGCTGTCGCTGTGGTCGATGAAGCCCCGGCGCGCCAGCGTCACCGTCTCAAAACCCCGGTGCGGATGCCGCGGAAAGCCCGGCACTCCCTCCCCGTGGTACATCGACCAACCGTCCTTCCCGCTGAAGTCCGCGCCCATGTTCCGCCCCGCGAGCGAGGCCCGCGGCCGGAACTCCGCGTCTCCCGCCGGGTAGTCGTCCTTGTGGTGGACGCAGAACAGAAAAGGATCCAGCGTGGGCCAGGGCGGCCCTTGCAACGGGAGGGTGGCGAGGATGGCGCTCATGCCCGTCGCCTATCCCATCCCCACCGCCGCGCAGACGGGCGGGGCGCCTGCCCGGCCGTGCCGGCCGGGCACCGCGTCT
>JBEIVK010000282.1:0-5386 GCA_040373935.1 Alphaproteobacteria bacterium | reverse complement strand
CCGGTGTCCGCGGGGGGCGCGGTGTCGGGGCCAGGGCGGGCCGGCGCGCCGGGGCCGGCCCCGCTGGGTGGGGGCCGGCAGGCGGCGAGGGCGAGGGCGAGGGCGGCGGGCTTCACGCTGCTTTGGGGGGCATCGCCCAGGTGTTGACGGCGTCGAGGAGGCGGCGGCCGCTCACGGGCTTGCCGAGGACGGCCCGGGCGCCGAGGGCGATGAGCTCGTCGTCGCCGTGGTCCCCGTAGCCGGTGAGGAAGACCACGGGGGGCGCCGGTGGGGAGGGGCCGATGGCGCGCAGGAGGCCGGGGCCGTCGAGGATGGGCATGCGCACGTCGGAGAGGACGAGGTGGACCGCCTCGCGCTCCAGCACGCCGAGGGCTTCTTCGCCGTTGGCGGCCAGGAACACCTGGATGCCGTACATCTCGAGCAGGCGGCCGAGGGCGGCGATCAACAAGGGCTCGTCGTCGACGAGCAGGACGCGGAGTGGCTCAGCCGCCATGGTGCACCGGGAACCCGAGGCGGAAGGTGGTCCGCGGGGGCGTTGGATCGAGGACAAGGAAGCCGCCGTCGCGCTCGGCGAGGCGGCGCGCGATGGGGAGGCCGAGTCCGGTGCCCACGCCGACGGGGCGGGTGGTGAAGAAGGGGGTGAAGACGCGTCCGTGGTGGGCGACGGGGATGCCGTCCCCGCCGTCATCGACGGTGAAGACGACGTGGCTGTCGGTGACCGCGCAGGCGAGGTGGACGTCCCCGCCGGGGGTGTTGGCGCGGCCAGCGGCGCGCACGGCGTCGTAGGCGTTGTGGAGGAGGTTCAGCAGGGCGTGGAGGACCTCCGCCGGGCGGCCGCGCAGGGCGGGGAGGGCGAGGGGCCGGGAGACCTGCAGCGGGACGCCGCCCGAGGCGAAGCGGCTGCTGAGCAGGGCCTCGGCGTCGGCCAGGATGGCGGGGGCCGAGACGGCGGCGGGCTCGTCGTGGCGGGCGTCGCGGGAGAGGGTGCGCAGGGCGCGGGTGATGGCGGCGGCCCGCGCCGCAGTGGACTGGATGGCGGCGATGGAGGCAGCGATGGTGTCTTCGGGGGCGCCGGCCTGGAGGCTGGCCGCCGCGAGCTCGGCCTCGGTGAGCAGGATCTGCAGCGGGGAGTTGATCTCGTGGGCGATGCCGCCGGCGAACAGGGCGAGGGACTCGACCCGGGCCTCTTCTTCGCGGATGGCGGCGGTGCGGGCCTCCACCTGGGCGGTGACGTCCTCGACGGAGAAGACGACGTCGGGGGTGCTGGCGGGCTCACCGACCTGCGGCCGCAGGTGCCAGCGCACCCAGCGCGGGGGCTCGCCGGTGGGGGCCGGGAGGGCGGCCTCCTCGGCGAAGCGGGGCTCGCCGGCCCGCGCGCGGGCGATCTCGGGGGCGAAGACCTCGGCGAGGGCGGGGGCGGCCTCGGCCAGCGGGGTGCCGGGGGCGGGCGGCGCGTCGAGGCCGAGGGCGGCAGCCCAGCGGGGGCTCGCGGCGAGGAGGGTGTCGCCGGGGCCGAGGAGGGCGACGCCGACGGGCATCTCGGCGACGAGGGTGTGGAGGCGCTCGCGCTCTTGGGCGAGCAGGGCGCGGGCGCGCTCGGTGACCGTGACGTCGAGGTGGGTGCCGGTGAAGCGGACGGGCTTGCCGTCGGCGTCGAACTCGGCGATGCGGCCACGGTCCAGGATGTGCACCCACTCGCCGTTGGCGTGGCGCATGCGGTGGACGTTCTCGTAGCGGCTGGTGGCGCCGGCGAGGTGGGCCTGGATGTCGCGGTAGCAGGCGGCGAGGTCGTCTGGGTGGACGCGGGACTCCCAGGTGGCGAGCGTCATCGGGGTGGCGCTGTGGTCCAACCCGAGCATCTCGCACCAGCGGCGGTCGAACTGGACGGAGTTGTCCCGGAGATCCCAGTCCCAGATGCCGACGTCTCCGCCGTCGAGGGCCAGGGACAAGCGGACGAGGAGCTGCTCGCGGGTGAGCCCGTCGAGGAAGCGTCGGATGTTGCTCATGCCCGTATTGCTCCTTAGGGGCTTGCCCGCACTTGGCACCGTAGCACATCCGACGCGTGGGTGTCAGGGCGTGTCGGGCAGCGCCACCCAGGCGTAGCGGGTGAGGCGATCGCGGGTCCAGGCCCGCGCGGAGAGCACGGGCTGGCGGCGGCTGGCGAGCGTGCGGCGGGCGTAGTCGCGGAAGGCCGGCTTGTGGACGTCGTCGAGAACGACGCAGCCCCCGGCGTTGGCGAGGGCGAGCGCCTCGATGAGGGTGCGCTCGCGCGTCTCCATCGTGCCCATGTCGTGCAGGACGAGGTCGTAGGAGCCGGCGCGGGCGGCCGGGTCGAAGCCCTGGCCCCAGACCTCGAGGTCATCGGTGGAGACGCCCTTCTCTTCGAGGTAGCCGCGGGTGCGGCCGAGCCAGGCCGGGTCGTCGTCCACCGAGGTGACGGCGAAGCCGCCGACCTGCCCGCCGAGGGCGGCGTGCAGCGGCCCGGCGCCGCGGGCGGCCTCTGCGGCGAAGCGGCGCAGGGCGTAGGAGGTGAAGCCGGAGCCGAGGTCCACCACGCGGCGGGGGGCGCGCAGCTCGATGAGGTGGAGCAGGAACGCGACCAGCTCGAGCGAGGCGGCGTGGACCGGGTGGCCGATGCGGGACGTGTAGTCCGCGTGGTCCGCGCCCAGGACCTCGATGACGGCGGCGCGGCGGGGCGCGTGGTCTGCGAGGCCGGGGAAGCGGCTCAGCAGGGATGCGCGATCCGCGCGGCCGCGGGCCCGCTCGGTGGGGGAAAGGTCCTGCAAGTGGCGCTGGGCCAGGACCTTGATGCTGCGGAGAACGCGCCGACTGTCCATCATCGCACCTCGTGGGGCAGGGGCGAAGGTGGCACGGCGGAGGGGGCCCGTCAATCGCGGGGAGCGCGCGTGCAAGCGGCGGCGAGATACGCTCGTGGAGCGAGGAGGGCGAGGATGTCGCTGGACGACGACGAGAAGGCACACGCCGAGGCGGCGTTCCTCCGCGAGATGGAGGAGGACCACGCGCGGCGCCTGGCCCGGCTCGCCGAGCGGGAGTCGAAGGCGGCGGCGCGGCGGGCGGCGGGCGCGGCGGACGACCGGCAGGTGGCGCTCACGGAGCTGCGGGAGGACGTCCAGGCCCGGTTCTACCGGGAGCGCGGCTACAAGCAGTGGACGGACTCCACCGGGCGCACGGAGTGGGTCCCGCCGGAGGAGTACGCGTGGCGGGAAAAGGCGCGGGGGCGGCGGCGGCGGCGCGGCCCGGTGTCCGAGGGGCCGGCGTGGGGCCCGGCGCGGCTGTGGCCGGTCTACGGCGCGGCGGCGGCGTTGGCCATCCTGCTTGGCGTCTTGCTGGCGCGGTGAGGGGCCCCATGTCCAAGCCGCCCTGGCGCCCGTCGATCTCTGTCGTCGTGCCGACGCTCAACCGGCGAGACGACCTGCTCGCCTTGTGCGCAGATCTGCGGGCGCAGACCGTGCGGCCGGGCGAGCTGGTGGTGGTGGACGCCGGGCAGGTGGCCGACATGGAGGCCGCGATGCGCGCGGCGCTGGAGGGCAGCGGCATCGCCCTCGTGTACCGGCGCAGCGCCGCAGGGACGTCCCTGCAGCGCAACATCGCGCTGGGGCTCGTGCAGGGCGAGGTGTTGTTCTTTTTCGACGACGACCTCCTCATCGCCCCGGACTTCATCGAGCGGGCGCTGGAGGTCTTCCAGACGGAGAGCGTGCCGCCGGTGGGCGGGGTGCTCGCGACCTTCGACCAACCGCCCCGGCCGCAGGGCTGGCAGCAGCGGTGGTTCAAGCTGTTTGGCATGACGCGCGCCACCGCGTCGGACGACCCGGCAGATCCGCCGCGGATGTCGCGGGCGGGGGGCGTCGTGTGGGTGGGCGAGCCGCGCGGGCCGGTGCGGGTGCCGGTGGCCTCGGGCGGGCGCACGGCCTTCTTGCGGGCGGCCATCGGGGACGAGCGCTTCGACGAGTTCTTGCCCGGCTACACCCTCAACGAGGACGTGGAGTTCTCGTTCCGCATCGCCAAGAAGTGGGCCATCGTGCAGTCGCCGGCGGTGCGCTGCTACCACAAGCGCAGCGACGAGGGGCGCATCGACTACGGGGATCGCCTGTCCCGGCTCGTGTACGCCAACTTCTACTTCTTCCGCAAGCACCGCCCCAAGGACCTGCCGCACCTCGCGGCCTTCGCCTGGAACAACCTCGGCATCGCCGCCTTTTACGTCGGTGTGGGCACGCTGCGCGCCCCGGCTGGGCAGCGGCGGCGGGTGCTGCGTGGGCTGCGGGAGGGCTACGCGCGGGTCTGGGCGGACCTCCGCCCGCGCCGCGGGTGAGCGGGGTGGGTGCGGCGGCGGCGCTGGCGGCGGCGGGCTTGCCGTTGGTGCCGGCCCCGGCGGTGGTGGTGCCGCCGTGCGGCGGGGACCGCGGGCTGCCGTGCTGGGCAGAGACGGCGCCGCGGCTGACGCGCTTCGCGCCGCCGGAGGGGCTGTCGGTGGCGCCGGTCGTGGCGGATCTGCGGCTGGGCCACGGCCCGGAGGGGTTGTGGCTGTGGGTGGAGGACTTGCCCCCGGGGGCGGTGGTGGAGCTCGTCGTCTCGCCCCGCCCCGACGACGACCGCCTCGCCGCGCCGGTGCAGGCGGTGCTCGGGGCCGGGCTGCACCGGGTCGCGCTGCCGGGCGCGCCGGGGCGCGTGGAGAGCCTGCGGGTGGGGCTGCGGGTCCGAGACGGCGAGGGGGCGGCGCTGCTGCCGTGGGCGCCGTCCGGCCCGGGCGACGTGCACGGGGCGATGCCGCTCGTGCGGGTGGGCGCCGCGCCGGTCGGGCTGCCGTTGGAGGTGCACGCGGCGGCGGGCGGCGGGCTGCGGGTCGAGGCTGCGGGGGCCAGCGCCCTGCGGGTGCGGGCGCGGGCGGTGCCCATCCCCGAGAACAGCCGCGGCGTGCCGGCCGCGTGGTCGGAGAGCGGCGGGGCGGCCCTCTCGGTGTCGCCGCCCGGGCCGGGCTGGCTGGACGTGCAGGCCGTCTGGGCGGGGCCGGACGGCGCGGTGGAGGACCTCCAGCGGCGCTTCGTGTGGGTGGACGGGCCGCCGCTGCCGGCCGCGGCGGCGTGGGAGGGGCTGCACCCGCGGCCGCGGGTCGTGGAGACGGCTGCGGGTGGGCCCTTCCGGGCGCAGGACGGGATGGGCGTGTGCGGGGCGGACGCACCGGCAGCGGCCGGTCTGCTGCGGGACGAGCTCGCGCGCATCGCGGGGGTCCGGGCGGTGGACGCCGGGGCGCGCGGGGCGTGTGCGGTGCGCTTCGTGGCGGTGCCGGCGGCGGACTTGCCGCACCCGGACGCCTTCCGGCTGCGCGTCGCGGCGCGCGGCGTGCGGGTGGAGGCGGCGGCGCCGCGGG
>JBEIVK010000171.1:0-7400 GCA_040373935.1 Alphaproteobacteria bacterium | reverse complement strand
TGCCCGGCCGGCCGGCCGGGCAGGCGCCCCGGGCCCGCGCTATACGGGAGGCGGGCCGCCGTGGTCTTCGTAGACGCCGTTGATGCAGGTGAGCGGCTCGTCGAGCGGGTAGGCGACGACGACCGTGGTGCACATCTCGCGGGGGAAGGTGAGGTCGGAGGTGCCTTGGTTGTCCCAGGCGCACAGGGTGCGAAAGCCGTCGCCGGGGAGGACGGTGAGCTCGCCGGGCGCGTAGTTTTCGATGAGCGGGTACTCGCGGTGGGCGGGCGTCCAGTCCAGGACTTCGTAGACGCGCGCCGGGGCCTGGCCGTCGCGCTCGTGGTCGACGGTGTAGGCGGCGCCGGCGTCGTGCATGTGGCCGAGGATGGAGAGGACGGTGAGGGGCTCGCGCCAGTCGCAGCGGAACTGCGCGACGGTGGCCCCGCCGGCGGGGATGGTGAGGTCGCCGGCGTCAAACTGGACGGAGCCGGCGAAGTGCTCGACCTCCTCGACCGGGAGGGTGCCGAGGTTGACCCCGGCGTTGACGATGAGGGTGTCCTCGGTGGGGTTGACGAAGTGGATGTCGAGGACCCAGCGCTGGCCTTCGCGGAGCTGAAAGGCGATGCCTTCGGGCATCTGGAGCCAGTTGAGGCCGCCGTACATCTCGGTGTCGGGAGCCTTGCCGCCGGGCATGAAGACGCCGACAGACTCGAACAGCGGCGCGTAGGTGGGCATCTCGCCGCCGACGTCCGGGCAGGGCACGAGCGCGCCGTCTTCGTAATCGTCTCCGTAGACCGCCTTCATTTGGTTGTGGTGCGTGACGCCAACCGGGCCGAGCGGCGACATGTGGTTGACGCCGACCGTGGGGCCGGTCCAGGTGCCGTAGTAGCAGAGGAGCACCTCGCTGTACGGGCCGACCTCGATGTCGGGAACGCGGATCTCGACGCCGCCATCGACGGGGGCGGCAGGGAAGTCAGCGCGGAGATCGAGGGTTTGCGGGCCCGCATCGGCGCTGCCCGAGTCGAGCGGGCGGCCGGCGGGGGCTTGGCAGGCGGCGATCACGACCAGGACGAAGAGGACGAGGCGCATCCCGCCCCGTAGCCGGTCGTGTGTCGAGGCGTCGCGCGGCGTGTGAGGGTGTTGTCAGCAATCCGAATCGTCGCCGAAAAGTCCCATCTGACGTTGCGGGGTGGCAATGGCGGACAAGACCTTTCGGCCAAGCGTCGACAGCGCGACCGCGCCCGGGGCCGCCGGGTGGGCCCAGAGCAGCCCCGGGCCGTCCGCGACGAGCCCCGCGCCTGGCCGGACGACGACGGGGACGACCGTGAGCCGCATGTGCGTGAGGGTGTGCGCGACGGCGGGACCGAGCGCGCCCACCGACTCCAGCGCGCCCCACCCGAGCGCGGCCGCGAAGGCCTGGGCGGTGGCCGCGACGTCATCCGGGGCCGCGGGCGCGGGATCGGTGGTGGGAAGCTCGTAGAGGCCGGCGTACAGGCCGCGGCTCGGGCGCCGGCGCAGTAGGACCCGGCCCGCGCCATCGGCCACGACCAGCGCGAGGCTCCATCGCTCCGGTGCAGACTTTTTGGCCTTGGGCGCTGGATACGCGGTGGGCGTGCCGGCCGCGGCGGCGGCGCAGCGGGCCTCGAGCGGGCAGACGGCGCAGCGGGGGGCGCGCGGCGTGCAGACGGTGGCGCCGAGGTCCATCGCGGCTTGGTTGAAGTCGCCCGGCCGGCCGGCCGGCACGCAGGCGTCGATGCGCGGCGTGAGGGCGGCGCGTCCGCCCGGATGGCCGAAGACGCGGGCGAACACGCGCTCCAGATTGCCGTCCACGGCGGCGGCGCGGGCGCCGAAGGCGATGCTGCCCACCGCGGCCGCGATGTAGGGGCCGACCCCGGGCAGGGCGCGCAGCCCCTCGACGGTCTGCGGGAAGCCGTCCTGCGCGATGGCGCGGGCGGTGGCGTGCAGGTTGCGGGCGCGCGCGTAGTAGCCGAGGCCCGCCCAGCGCTCCAGCACCGCATCCTCGGGGGCGGCGGCAAGCGCCTCCACCGTGGGAAAAGACTCCATCCACCGCGCGAAGTACGGAAGTACCGCCTCCACCCGCGTCTGCTGGCACATGAACTCGCTGACGAGGGTGCGGTAGGGCGCGGCCCCGGCGTCGCGCCACGGGAGGGCGCGGTGCCCGGCGTCGTACCAGGCGAGGAGGTCGGCGGCGAGGTCGTCGGGCGGGGCGGCGGCGGCAGGCATGGGCGGGCTCGTGGCGCCTGGGTATCCTGGACGCGCGATGCTGGGACCGCCCCCCGACCCGCGTGCCCTGCCCTTCGCGGCGGGGCCCACCGACGCGCCGGCTGCGTGGCTGGCCTGCGTCGCGGTCGCCGTGATGGCGGGCATCGTGGCGTGGCGCTGGCCGCGGTGGCGCGCGGCGGCGCTGGTGATCGGCGGGACGGTGCTGCTCACGGCGCCGGCCGCGTTCGTGCCGGGCGAGGTCTGGTGGGGGGCCTACCCGACGCTCGACAAGGAAGGCAGCCGCCTCTTTTACGACGACGGCGTGCACTGGCGCTTGCTCGCGCGGCCCTGGGCGGCACCCGGAGACGCGGCGATCCGGCTCATCGGCGTACACCTCGGCCATCTCGTCGAGGTCGCGCTTTTCGACGTGCTGCTGCCCGTCGCGGGGTCTTTTCGTGCGGTCGCGCTGCTGCACGTCGCCCTCGCCTGGTGGGCGGCGGCCGGGCTGGCGCGGGCCCTCGGCGCGCGGCCCGTCGACGCCCTGCTGCTCGGGCTGCCGTTTGGGATCAACCTCCACCTGATGCGGGACGTCCAGTTCACCACCGTGGAGAAGACCGCCGACTTCGTGCTGCCGCTCTTCGCGTGGGCCTGGGTGCGCGCCGGGGCGGGGGGCGCGGCGCGGGCGGGGCCGGCGCTGGTCGTCCTGGTGGGGGCCTTCCTCAACCTGTACAGCGTGTTGATCATCGGCCTCGGAAGCGCGCTCATCGCGCCCTTCGGCGTGGTGGCGGCGCGGCGGGGTGAGCCCGCGGCGCGGGCGCGGGCCGTCGCCTTGCTGGGCGCGGCGGTGGCGGCGATGCTGGCAGCGGCGGCGCAAGCGGCGGTGCAGGCGGGCGGGCCGGCGCTGGCCCGCGCGGACGCCTTCCTCGAACGAGCGGCGCTGGACTCCTTCACCCTGGTGCCGTGGTCCTGGGCGCGCCTGGAGCCCGCGTGGGCGTGGTCGCCGGTGGCGCTGGGCGTGTCTGCCGCGGGTGTCTGGGCAGGCCGGGGCGATCGCGCGGTGCAGGCCTGCGTGTTGGGGGCACTGGGCTTGTGGGCGCTCGGGTGGGGGCCGGCGCCGGCCCCGGGCGTCCCCTCCCCTCCGTACCTCGCGTTGGCGGAGTGGATGCCCGGCTTTTGGCGGGTGGCGAAGCCGGAGGCGCTGGTGGTCGGGGCGCGGCTGTTGGTGTTGGCGGCCGCGGCGCGGGCGCTCGGGGCCCGCGCGCCGCTCGGGGCGAGGCGGTGGGCGGCGTGGGCGCTCGCGGAGATCGCCTTCGTGGTGTTGTCGCGCGGACATGCGGCTTGGCCGGGCTTTTCGTGGGATGTGCCGGCGGAGCTGGCGCCGGGCTGGCGGGCAGGGCCCTGAATTCGGCGCAAAGTCAGGGCGCGCGCACTTCCCGGAGGCCGGCGGTCGGGTAGAACGGTCGAACAGGGCGCATCCTTGGGGGAGCCATGCGGGTCCTTCTGCTCAACCCGTCCATCCGATCCGAGCAGTTTGGTCGCTTCGCGCCGCTGCTCGAGGCGATGCCCTGCGTGGGCATCGCCTATGTGGCCACCTTCTTGGCGAAGGCGGGGCACGACGTCCGGGTGTACGACGACTTCGCGATGCGCGGCGGCGAGGAGGCCGTCCTCAAGCTCATCGACACCTTCCGGCCGCAGGTGTTCGGGGTCTCGGTGCTCACGCCGGTCGCCACGGACGTCTACGCGCTGTGCCGCAAGGTGAAGCAGCGCTGGCCGGAGATCCGCATCTTCGCCGGCAACATCCACGCGGACCTCTTCCCCGAGGACTTCGTGGACTTTGCCGATGCGGTGGTGCACGGCGAAGGCGAGCAGGCGGCGGTGGAGCTGCTGAGCGCCTGGGGAGAGGGCCGCACCGGCGAGGGCATCCGCGGCGTCACGGCCATCGTCGGGGGCGACTTGAAGCGCGGGCCGTCTCGCGCCCTCGACAAGGACCTCGACGCCTATCCCTTCCCAGACTGGAGCCTGCTGCCCTACGAGCGCTACTCGCTGCTGCCGCTGGGCACCGTGGCGAAGCCCATCGTGGCCATCGCCGCCAGCCGCGGCTGCCCGTTTCGCTGCACCTACTGCGCCCTGGAAAACCAGGGGAAGATCTACCGCAAGCGCAGCATCTCCAACGTGCTGGATGAGATCGAGCGCGACGTCACCGTCTACGGCGTGCGGCAGGTGGGCTTCATGGACCCCATCTTCCCGATGGGGCCGCGGCACGCCATCGACTTTTCCCGCGAGATGATCAAGCGCGGCCTCAACGAAAAGGTGGTGTGGCTCTCCGAGCTGCGCACCGACGTGGTGGACCGCGAGGCCCTCGTGTGGATGAAGAAGTCGGGCTGCCGGCGGCTCGTGTTCGGCATCGAGAGCGGCGTGGACGCCCTGCTGGACAACGTCCACAAGCGCAACAACGCCGAGCGCTCGCGGCAAACCATCCGGTGGTGCCGTGAGGTGGGCATCACGACGGTGGGCCTGTTCATGATCGGCCTGCCCGACGAGACGCCCGCCCAGACGCAGGCCACCATCGATTACGCGTGCTCCTTGGAGCTGGACTTTGCGAAGTTCGCCATCACGGTGCCCTTCCCGGGCTCGGAGATGTACGCGCAGATGGTGAAGGACGGGAAGCTGAACCGGCGGGACTGGGAAAACTACACGACCTTCAACCCGGACCAAGAGCGCATCGTCATCGTGTCCGAGGTGCAGTCGCCGGCCCAGCTCCTGGAGAGCCTGCGGCGGGCGACCTTGCAGTTCTACCTTCGGCCGCGGATGATTGCGCGGCAGCTCTTCCAGATCCGCACCGTGGACGCACGGCAGATGGCCGCCGGGTTGTGGTCGGTGATGCCGGACGTCCCCAAGGCCATCCGCACCCGTTGGCAAGAGGTCGCGGCCTGAGCGCGAAGGCCCGCGAACGGCAGGAAGCGAGGACGGAAGGGAGAAAGGAAGGGGGCGTTACGGGGGAAGCCATGGGTTTCCCCTGTCCCATTGTGAGCGTCCCCTGCCCTTCTCCGGGCTAGCGGGACACGCGGACGCGCCCGGGGCCGATGTCCACGGCCTCCTGGACCTCGCCGTCCGGCCACCGCACCCGCAGCACCTCGGCGCGGGCGCCCGGGCCGAGGCCGACGTGCACATCGCCCTCGGCGCCGCTGGCGAAGGACTCTCCCCCCGCGTGGACGCGCCGCCGCAGGACGCGCCCGCCGACCTCCACCTCGACGGTGGCCCCGATGGCGCGGGTGTTGGGGCCGGTGGCGTCGCGCAGGGAGACGACGAGGCCGGCGCCCGCGCCGCACGCGGCGTGGCGAAGGCGGCTGGGGCCGTCGAGGTCGCGGAGGAGGAGGTCCAGCCAGCCGTCGCCGTCGAGGTCCGCCCAGGTGACGCCGCGGCCGATGCGGCGGCCGTCGAGGCCCCAGTCGGGGGCGATGTCGGCGAAGGTGCCGTCGGGCCCTTGGAGATAGAGGGCGTCGGGCTGCTCGTAGAGGACGGGGACGCCGAGCGTCTCCTCGACTTCGCCGTGCACCTCGGGCGGGCTGTCCACCGGGCCGTAGCTGACCCAGGCGTCGAGGTCGGCGTCGTTGTCGATGTCGTCGAGGGCGGTGCCCCAGGCCGTCATTTGGCCGGGGCCGAGGGTGATGCCGCGGGCGCGGTCGCTGCGGAACCAGTCTGCGCCGGTGCTCTCGAGCAGGGCCAGCTCGCCCCAGCTCGGCATGAGGAGGTCCCACAGGCCGTCCTCGTTGAGATCGCCGACGGAGAGGCCCATTCCGAAGAGCGGAATGCTGAGGCCGTGCGGCCCGTCGTCTTCCACCCAGGCGCCGGCCTCGGCGCGGAACAGCACGTTGGGCGTGGCGAAGCGGCCGAAGTCGTTGACGACGTAGAGCTCGTCCGTGTGGTCCCCGTCGACGTCGAGCGGGGCGAGCACGAAGGAGTAGCCGTCGGTGAGACGGGCGGGCAGGCCGGTGACCTCGGCGAAGCGCCCGCCGCCGGTGTTGCGGAAGATGCGGTTGGGCGGGGCGGGCGGGAAGTCGCCGGTGCGGCTGTACTCGAGCAGCAGCGGGCCCTCGTAGTAGCCGGTGACGAGGAGGTCCAGCCAGCCGTCGCCGTCGAGGTCGCGCCAGGCGGCGCCGGTGGTGTCCTGGGCGTCGTCGGTGGGGAGACCGGCGGCGGCGGTGCCGTCGGTGAAGCGCCCGGCGCCGTCGTTGAGCCAGAGGGCGTCCGGGCCCTGCATGGTGGCGATGAAGAGGTCCACGTCGCCGTCGCCGTCGGCGTCGCCGGGGAAGCCGCCGACGATCTTGTGGCCGGACGGGCTGGGCAGGGCGTCGGCCGGGGCCTGGACGAAGCCGCCCGCGCCGTCGTTGCGGAAGAGCGCGTGGGCGCCGGCGCTGCCGAAGTAGATGTCGGGCCATCCGTCGTCGTCCACGTCGGCGACGGCCACGCCGCTCCCGCTGTATTGGAAGGGGCGGTCGTCCACGCCGTCCTCCCAGGACGGGAGGCCCGGCCAGTCGCGGTAGGGCGCCGCCGCGCGGGCCTCGGGGGCGTCGCAGGTGGCGTCGGTGAGGCGGGTGACGGCGAGGGCGGATGCGCCGCCGCCGCCGGCGCCGCCGGGGGAGCCGCCCTTGCCGGAACAGCCCGCGAACAGAACGGCGGGCGCGAGGACCGCGGGACACAGGACGACGCGCATGGAACGCAGCTCCGTTGCCGCAGGATAACCGGACCTTGGAGCCTGCCCTCCCGTGACGTTGGCCCCGCCTGCGCCCGCCCCCCGTGGCCCCGCCTTCGCGCTGGGGGCGGCCATGCTCGTGGCGGGGCTGGGGATCGGCGGCCTGGTGCTGCAGCTGCGGGTGGGCGCGCTGGCGACGGCCCCGCTCCCGGCGGACCCGTCGCCGCCGTGGCCGCATTTTGCGTTGGAGGCGGAGAGCGGCGCGTTGCCCGCGGGCCGCCTCTCTCACGCCCTGCCGCCGGAGCTGCGGGCCATCCTGCTGCATCAGACTGGGCTTTCCGTCGGCGCCTTGGGTGTGTTGCTCGCGCCAGAGGCCGCGCGGGAGGCGGCGCTGGCGGGATGCCCGGCGGTGGGCGCGGAGATCGCGGCGCTGTGCGTCCCGTCGCTGCGGGCGGCGGCCGAGGCGCGCGTGGACGCCGCGCTGGGCGAGGTGCTGGGCGGCGAC
>JBEIVK010000524.1:0-3395 GCA_040373935.1 Alphaproteobacteria bacterium | reverse complement strand
GGCGGCGCGGACGTGCGCCTCGGCGGGGAGGCCGGCGATCGGATCTGCCGCGAGGAGCACGGCGGCCTCGCCGGCGCGGACGGTGGCGAGGGCCTGGGAGAGGCCGGGCTCACCGCCGCGGAGCACGACGTGCACGGCGTAGCGGGGGCCGAGCACGCGCTGGAGGGAAGCGGCCAGCGCGCCGAGGGCCGGACCGAGCGGCGAGGGGCCGGGGAGGGCCGGGAGCAGGCGGGGGGCGCGCCACCACGCGTAGAGGCGGGCCAGCAGACGGCGGAGCCAGCGCGGGCCGGGGGCGCCGCCGGGCCGGCGGAGGCGGGCTTCGAGCCAGCCGCGCAGGTGGGCGGGCTCCGGGTCGGCTTCGGCGAGCAGCAGGACGTGGACGCGGGCGGACATGGACCCTCGGGCGCTGCTTAGCCCGGCCGGTCAGGCGGTGCGGCGGAGGCGGGCGCGGGGGCCGGGGCGGGCGCCGGCGTGGGGCCTCCGGAGCGCATCAGGCCCAGGACCAGCCCCGGATGACGGCGAGGGCGGCGTCCACCGCGGACTCGGGGGTGCGCGGCAGGATGCCGTGGCCCAGGTTGAACACGAAGCCGCGCGGGCCGGCGGCCCGGATGATGCGGGCGACCTCGGCCTGCAGGCCGTCTTCCGGGCCGAGCAGGCGCACCGGGTCCAGGTTGCCCTGGACGGGGACGGCGGCGCCGAGGGTGGCGCGGGCGCGGGCGATGTCCGGGCGCCAGTCCAGCGCGACGGCGCTGGCGCCGACCTCGCCGAGGCGGTGCAGGAGGATGCCGCTGTCCTTGGTGAAGTAGAGCGTGGGGACGCCCTTCACGCGGGAGAGGGCGCGGCGGGCGGCGGGCAGGGCCCAGCGCGCCCACTCGTGCTCGGGCAGGATGCCGGCCCAGGTGTCGAACAGCTGCACGGCGGCCGCGCCGGCCTCGACCTGGGCTTGCAGGTGGTCCCCCACGGCGTCGGCGAGGGCGTCGAGCAGGCGCCCGAAGGCGGCCGGGTCCGACCACATCAGCGACTTCGTGCGCTCCCACTCTTTGCTGCCGCCGCCCTCCACCGCGTAGCAGGCGAGCGTGAAGGGCGCGCCGGCGAAGCCGAGCACCGGCACGTCGGCGGCGGTGCGGAGGACGCGCAGCGCGTGCAGGGGGGCCGGGAGGTCTCGCGCCGGGTCGATCGGGCGGAGGGCGTCGATGGCGGCGGCGTCGCGCAAGGGGGAGGGGAGCTCCGGGCCGTGTCCGGCGCCGAAGCGGAGGTCCATGCCCATCGCCTGCAGGACGACGAGGATGTCGGAGAAGACGATGCCGGCGTCGAAGGGAAAGCGGCGCAGCGGCTGGAGGGTGACCTCGGCGCAGAGGTCCCCGTCGGCGCAGAGGTCCAGGAAGGACACGCGGCTGCGGAGGGCGCGGTACTCGGCCATGTAGCGGCCGGCTTGCCGCATGAACCAAGCGGGCGGGCGCGGCGTGGCTTCGCCGGCGAGGGCGCGCAGCAGGAGGGGCGACTCGTTCTGCATCGGGAGACTCCGGGGCGGGGTCCGGTAACCGGCTGGGCGCCGGCGCCGACGTGCGCCGGCGCGGGGTTGGCGGGGCCCTCCGTGAAAATCTCGGGTGGCAGCGGTTCGATGGCCGCAGGGGGCGCGGGCGGGCTGCAGGTGCGCTACCCTCAGGCCACGCCCAGAGGCACGCGCATGAGCAGCCCGGATCCGGTGATCCCCAAAGAGCGGCGCGGCATCGTCCGCGAGTTCGCCGACTTCATCATCCACAACAAGATCTGGTGGATGACGCCCATCGTCCTCGTGCTCGCGTTGATGGTGGCGTTCATCCTCTTCGCCGAGTCGAGCCCGGTCCTCCCGTTCATCTACACGGTGATTTGATGGTTCGCCCTCTCGCCCGTTCCCTGGCCCGCGTGGGCGCTCTGGCCTTCGCGGTCGGCTGCGCCGCCACCGACTACAACGTCACCAAGGAGGCCGCGCGCCTCGCCGTCACGCCGGGCCTGGTGGACCTCGGCGCCGTGGCTCCCGGCACCGAGAATGCCGCCATCGTGCGCCTGACGCACATCGCCGGCGCAGACGCGATCCGCATCGTGTCGCTCAACGTGCTGGTGCTCGAGGGCGACGGCTTCACGGTGGTGGACCCGGGCGTCGCCACCATCGACCCGGAGGCCTCGGTCGACGTCACGGTGCTGTGGGCGCCGGGTGCCGACGGGCTCCACCTCGGCCGGCTGGAGATCACGACCGACGAGGTGGAGGACAGCCTCCACACCGTCGACGTGCGCGGCAGCGTCGGCGCGGGCACCCTGCGGGCCTTCCCGCCGGTGCTGGACTTCGGCCCGGTGGGCGTCGGCGACGACGCGGTCGCCACCATCACCATCGAGAACGCCGGCACCGCGGATCTCACCCTCTCCGCTCCCACGCTCGACGCCCCGGGCTTCAGCACCACCTGGGCGGGCGGGCCGTTGGCCGCCGGCACGCGGGTCGAGGTGCCGGTGTCCTTCGTGGCGAGCGCGGACACGGTGGCCGAGGGCCTCTTCACGGCCGCCTCGGGCTCGGCCTCGGTGAGCGTGCAGCTGCGCGCCAACGCGTGCGCCGACGGCGACCCGTCCCTCTACGACACCGACGGCGACGGCTGGGCGCTCTGCGCCGGCGACTGCGACGACAGCGACGCCGGCGCGAACCCCGCGGGCGTCGAGGCCTGCGATGGCGCCGACCAGGACTGCGACGGCGTCGTGGACGAGGGGACGTCCTGCTTCGACGACGACGGGGACGGCATCACCGAGGACGAGGGCGACTGCGACGACGCGACGGCCGCCACGCGCCCCGGCGCCACCGAAGACCTGACGAACGGCCGCGACGACGACTGCGACGGCGTCACCGACTTGGGGAACCAGGACTACGACGGCGACGGCTTCGGCACGGTCGGCGGGGACTGCGACGACTTCGACGCCGGCGTCCACCCGGGCGCGCCCGAGGACCCGGACGGCGCGGACGACGACTGCGACGGCATCATCGACGAAGGCACCGAGGCCTACGACGACGACGGGGACGGCCTCACCGAGCGCGACGGGGACTGCAACGACGGCGACGCCTCGGTGTTCCCGGGGGCGGTCGAGGCGGTGGACGGCATCGACGAGGACTGCGACGGCGTCGTGGACGACGGCACCACCGCCCACGACGACGACGGCGACGGCTTCTCCGAGGCCGGCGGCGACTGCGACGACGCCAACCCGGCGGTCAATCCGTCCCGCTGGGACACCCTGGGCGACGGCCTCGACAACGACTGCGACGGTACGGTCCGCTGAGGCGCGGTGGCGCCCCCGCAGCGGCCCGCGCGCGGCGGCGGGCCTGGAGGCCTGCGTTTGCCGTCCTGGCGCGGCTGCGCCGCGATCGCGGGCCTGGG
>JBEIVK010000738.1:0-2328 GCA_040373935.1 Alphaproteobacteria bacterium | reverse complement strand
GGATGTAAGAGGGCGACGACATTGCACAATGCCAACGCTGTGCCGTGGGCGCAATACTAAAAAGAGCGAGGGTATCGGCCGGTGGGGAGGAGCGGTAACCAACGGGAGGGAGAGTGTCCTGCGGGCGGCGGCGGCGGCGGCGGCGGGGCGGCGGGGCACGGGAACTCCCGTATCCCGCTCCGGGCGGGGCGGCGCGACCTCTCGGCCCCGCCGCCGGGACCGGCCCGCGGGGCCGACCGGCGGGGGAGAGCGTTGCGAGAGGGGGCGCAGCCCCCTTTTGCCCCCCGAAGACGACGAACGGGGGGACGGATCAGCCGCCGGCCGCGGCGTCGGCGTACTCGGTGGCGACGCCGCCGATGGCCCCGGCGAAGGCGGTGGGGTCTTCCACGGCGCCGGCGCAGAGGGGCGGCATGGTGCCGGAGAGGAGCTCGTCGCAGGTGAGGGTGCTGAAGTCGAGCAGGCACTCGCGGGCGGTCTGGCGGGCGGCGTTGACGTCGGTGAGGGACTCTTCGGGGGCGTAGAGGCCGTCATCCACGCAGGAGTCGGTGTGGAAGGCGATGCGGGAGAGGCATTGGTCGGCCGGGGCCACGCCGATGGCGTCGACGGCGGCGGCGAAGTCGGGGCCGAGGCGCTCTTCGACGCAGGCGGCGACGGCGTCGCAGAAGGTGGTGGAGAAGCGGTCGCAGAGGGCGTCGTTGGGCTCGGCGACGGCCTGCTGGGCGGCGGACCAGGTCTTCGTGATGTCCTCGCCCTGGGTGGCGCAGGCGGCGGGGGGCGTGGCGGTCTTCTGGTCGTCGATGCGGCCGGTCCACGGGTCGCAGGAGCCGGCGGCGGCCTCGGCGTCGATGGCGTCGGTGCACTCGGTGAGGAGCTTGGAGGCGGCGGCGTTGAGGCCCTTGCCGGCGTCGGCGCAGGACGGATCGGCCGCTTCGGTGGCGGCGAGGCAGTCGGCGCGGACGGTGGCGGGGTCTTCGCCGCGCTCGGCGGCGGCGCAGTCGCTGGCCCAGTCGCACAGGGACTCGCAGACGCTGGGCTGGGGCTCGCCCTTGACGATGCCGCAGGCGGCGAGGAGGGCGAGGACGGGGGCGACAGGGAGGAAGGAACGGGACATGGCGGGCTCCGGTTGGACGAGGGGCTAACCCCGGCGGCGCCGGCGGTCGTCCCCGCGCGGGGGGGCGGCGGGCTCGTGGGCGAGGCCGCGCAAGAAGGTGGTGAGATCGTCCGCGAGGGGGGCCTCGAAGCGGTGGAAGGCGCCGGTGGACGGGTGGCGGAAGCCGAGGACGGCGGCGTGCAGGCCGAGGCGGGGGCCGCGGCGGGCGACGCCCGGCGGCGCGTAGAGGGGGTCGCCCACGAGGGGAAGGCCGCGCTCGGCGAGGTGGATGCGGACCTGGTGGGTGCGGCCGGTCTCGAGGGTGGCCTCGACGAGGGCGATGCCGCGCGGGAAGGTGGCGAGGCGGCGAACGTGCGTGAGGGCGGGCCGGGCGTCGGGCGGGGCCGGCGCGTCCGGCGGGGCGGAGCCGCGGCGGCCGTCCCCGCGGTCCCGCACGAGCAGAGAGTGAACGGAGAAGGGGGCCTCGGGCGCGGGGCCGGCGACGATGGCGTGGTAGCGGCGCTCGATGGTGTGGGCCTCGAAGTCGGCCTTGAGCGCGAGCTGGGCGGCGGGGGTGCGCGCGATGAGCAGCAGGCCGGAGGTGTCTTCGTCGAGGCGGTGGACGGGCAGGGCGGCGCCGAGGAGCTGGCCCACGACGGACAGGGCGTTGTGCCCGCCGCCGGCCCGGGGGGCGGGCACCGAGAGCAGCCCGGAGGGCTTGACGACGACGACGAGCGCCTCGTCTTTGTGGAGGATGACGAGGTCCCGCCCGGGGACGAGGCGCGGGGCGGTGGGGCGAAGCTCCACCTCGTCGGCGGTGGCGTCGCGGCCGCCGTCGCCGGTGGGCACGCCGCGGTAGAAGACCTTGCCCGTGGCGAGGGCGTCGCGGGCGGCGGAGGCGCTGAGCCCGCGGGCCCGCAGGTGGTCGAGGAGGCGCGGCATGCGCGCCGTGCTAACCGGTGGCGACGGGTTCCAGGGAGAGAAAGATGCGTTGGAGCACCAGCCTCCGCACGATGGACGACGCCGGGGCCGCGGCGCGGGGGGCGGCCGCCGAGCTGCGCGCCGGGCTCGGCGGTCAAGACGCCGGCCTGGTGATGTTCTTCGCCACGCCCGAGCACCGGGACGCGATGCCCGCCATCCACGCCGCCTTGCGGGAGCTGGGGCCGGGGCCGATCGTCGGGGTGCTGGGCGCCGGGGTGCTGGCGGGCGGCCAGGAGCGCGAGCGCGGGCCCGCGCTG
>JBEIVK010000477.1:0-3645 GCA_040373935.1 Alphaproteobacteria bacterium | reverse complement strand
GGGTTGGGCCGCGCGGGCGGGCGCGGGGGACGGCTGGAGGGTCCGCGTGCACCACGCCGGCCTGGGCGCCGCCTGGGAAGTCTGGGCGGGGCCCGCAGCGTCCGCGGCCTGCCCAGACGACTGGTGGCCGAGCTTTACTTCAACGGGGCCCTTTCGCGGGCCTTTCGCCGAGGCGCACGTCGCGACCTGCATCTCGGCAGAGCCGGAGGCCGGGCGCTGCTGGACGTGGCGCCCCACGGACGGCGCGCCCTGGGCGCTCCGGTTGTGGCTGCCGCCCCACCACGCGGGCCCGGCGGTAGAGGCCGGGCTCGCCGCCCTCGCCGGGCTGACGTGGGGCGGCGGGTAGCCTTCAGCCGCGGCGGCGGCGCAGGGCGACGAGCGCGAGCGGGAAGGCGAAGAGCGCGAGCTGGCCGCCGGCGCGACCGGGGGTGGCGCAGCCGCCTTCGCAGCCCCCGCCCTCGCCGCAGCCGGCGCCGGTGTAGGGAACCACGCCCACCTTGGCGTAGGCGCCGAGCCAGTCGCCCTGGTCGCCTGCAGGCGCGAGCGCGAGCTCGGTCAGGCCGAGGCCCTCGATGGCCGGCAGCGCGAACGCGAGGTCGCCCACGAGCCCGCTGATGATCCCGCCGACGAGCGTGTCGAAGACCCCGGCGAAGTTGGACTCGATGTCCCCCTCCGTCCCCGGCTTGAACTCGTTGCTCACGACCGTCGGGACGACGTCTTCGCCGCTGAGGGCCACGCCGACCGCGAGGTTGCCCGTCGTGCCGTCGAAGGTGAGGTCCACGCCGGCGTCTGCCGCGAGGTCCAGCCCGACGATGAGCGCCTCGCGGTCGTCGAGCTCCGCGAAGAAGTCGAGGCCGAGCTGCTGGATGTCCACGCCGAGGTCGTGGTCGCTGTTGTAGACGACGGTCGGTGCGGCTTGCGGCCGCGTGTTGATGACGAGCGGCTTCGACTCGGGGAAGAGGTCGGTGAAGGCGTCGCCGGCAAGGAGGCGAAGGATGGTGGTGTCGAGGGGGAAGCCGGTGAGCTCCTCGTCGACCGCGTAGCAGAGCAGGCCGCCGCGCCAGAGCGAGTAGAGCGCTTGGTTGGCGAAGTCGTCGCTCAGGTGCACGCCGAGGTGGTGGTCCCCCGCCATGCCGGCGCCGGCGGCGCCCACGGGCGGCGGGTCCGAGGGGGTGTCGAGCGAGCCGCCCGGATCCCACTCCGCCACGCACGCGGCGGTCTCGGCGACGTTGAAGCCGCCGTCCATCGCGATGCGGACGCCCTCGTTGGTGATGGCGACGTTGCCCGGAACCAGCCGGAGCTCGCCCGTGACGCCGTTGAGATCGATGGACTGGACGATGCTCGCCTGGGAGAAGGCGTCCTCGAGGAGCGTCTCGATCTCGGGGCCGAAGTCGCCCACGAGGTCGTTGATGAACTGCCCGGCGAAGGACAGGACGAAGTCAAACAGCGACAAACCGAAGAAGTTGAAGACGTCTTCGACGGTGCCGATGGCGCAGCCGCTGTCTGGATGTCCTGGCCTTCGAGAGAGTAGTCGAGCGTGAGGTTGCCGACGGTGGCGTCGAGCACCGGGTTGCCGTCGGCGCCGGACACAACCTGCAGGCCGAGGCTCGTGGTGACGGTGGCGTCGAAGGGCTGAACGTAGCCCTGGCAGTCGTCGCCGATGCAGAGCGCTTCGACATACAGGACGAGAGGGTCGGCGGCCTCGTTGACCTGCACCGAGAGGTCCAGCTCCAAGTCCAGACGGCCGTCGCGAGGGACGAGCACGACGTCGTTGACCTGAATGGCGACCCACGCGTTGGTGAGCGAGTACTCGTAGCCGCCGAGCCAGCACTGCCCCCAGGTGCCGGAGCTGGAGTCGCCGAGCGCGGGGACGTCGATCTGGCTTGGAAGGAGCGCGGGGACGACATCGCCCAGGGCGTCGAGGCCGCCCGGCGTGAGGTCGATCGTGGCGGTGCCCGGCAGCACTGCGCCCGCGGGGTGGTTGGCCGATGCGGGTGCGACGAGTGCGAAGATCAGGCTGGGGACGAGCATCACGCGCGCCTCGCGAGCAAGGGGAGGGGTGCGCGCCACGACCGGACGCGCAAGCACGCCGATCATACACCGGCGCGGAGGGCTTCGGGGGAGATCGTGCACCTTGACACGCGCGGAGCGCTCGCGTTACGGCAGGGCCACCAGCGAGCGGCGGTTCGTTGGGTGGTGCGCCTCGCTCTGCGTTCGATTGCGTGGGTGGGCTCTCCATGATGCGCACGCTCT
Source organism: Alphaproteobacteria bacterium (assembly GCA_040373935.1). Lineage (GTDB taxonomy): Bacteria > Myxococcota_A > UBA796 > UBA796 > UBA2385 > JBEIVK01. The sequence goes on along the minus strand of JBEIVK010000477.1, from coordinate 1,392 downwards.
CTCAAAAGATGCTTGGCCAGATAGCTCAGCAGGTAGAGCAGGGGACTGAAAATCCCCGTGTCGGCGGTTCGATTCCGTCTCTGGCCACCATCTTTGTGGGATGCGTCCTCGCGGCGGGCTGCGGCCAAGACGACTGCGAGGCGTTGTGCCAAAACGTGTCAGACCGTCTGGACGTCTGTCTGGATGAGTGGCCAGTCGAGTGGGCCTCGCTCGATGCGCGCAGCCGTGCGCGCTTTCGGGGCGACTGCTTGGACCGGTGGGCGGATGTGCGCGTCGGCCTGGAGCCGCGAGAGCTCAACGACGCGCTCGAGCAGTGCGACGACGCCCGCGCCGCGCTGGCCGCGCTCTCCCGCGACCGCGAGAGCTGCGACGCGCTCCGGGCGCTCTACGTCGAGCCCTGACCCCGCACCGGCGGCTCTCTTGACGAGTACCGCACGTCCTCGACGGCGATTCCGAGCCGCTTGAGCCGGTAGTTGAGGTTGGAGCGGGACAAGCCAAGTCGGTCTGCCGCCCGCGCCTGGACCCCCTTCTCGGCGCGGAGCGCGTCGATGATGAGCCTCCGCTCCTCTCGCTCCAAGGCGTCGTTTAGGCTGAGGGGTGGCCCGCTGGGCGTGCTGGCCCCGGCCGATCCGGCGCCCGCGTCTCCCGTGGGGAGGTCGACGCTCTCCACGACGGCGCTGCTCGACAGCAGCACCGCCCGCTCGATCACGTGCTCCAGCTCTCGCACGTTGCCCGGCCAATCGAAGGCGCACAACCGACGCACCACGGACTCGTCGATCCGGCGGGCCGGGCGCTGGTGCCGCGCGGCGAAGCGCTCGACGAAGTGCTGCGCCAGAAGCGGGATGTCGGCCTTTCGCTCGCGCAGCGGCGGGACGAGCAGGTGGAAGACATGCAGGCGGTAGAAGAGATCCTCCCGAAAGCGCCCGGCCCGGACCTCCGCGCGGAGATCTCGGTTGGTCGCCGCGATCACCCGGGCATCCACGCGCAGCGTCTCTCGGCCGCCGACCCGCTGCAGCTCGCCGCTCTCCAGCACCCGCAGCAGGCGCACCTGGACGCTCAACGGGACCTCGCCGATCTCGTCCAGGAGCAGAGTGCCGCCGTCCGCTTGCTCGAAGCGGCCGGCGTGCTGGCGGACGGCGCCCGTGAAGGCCCCACGCTCATGCCCGAACAACTCGGACTCCAGCAAGCCCTCGGGCAGCGCAGCGCAGTTGACCGCGACGAACCCGCGCTGGGCACGCCGGCTGCGCGCGTGGATCGCGCGCGCGACCATCTCCTTTCCGGCGCCCGTCGGCCCCGTCAGCAGCACGAGCGCGTCGGTGGGGGCCACGGCATCCACCATCCGGAAGACCTCGCCCATGGCGGGGCTGCTCCCGATGATGCCGCTGCGGCTGG
>JBEIVK010000671.1:0-2608 GCA_040373935.1 Alphaproteobacteria bacterium | reverse complement strand
GCGCTTCGCCGACGTGGCGCAGGTCCACCGGGTCGCCGCCCCCGGGGCCGCGCGCGAGCAGCTCACCTTCGGGGCGGAGCCCGTCGCCGCCGCGGGCTTCCACCCAAAGCAGCCGTCGCAGGTGCTGTTCAGCCGGGACGTGGGCGGCAACGAGAACCACCAGCTTCACCTGCTCGACATCTCGACGGGGCACTCCCGCCTGCTCACGGACGGCAAAAGCCGTCACTCCAACTGGGTTTGGGACGATGCCGGCGCACGGATCGCCCTCACCGGCAACGCGCGCAACGGCCGCGACATGGACCTGCTGCTGCTGAGCCCCGACAGCGGCGCGCCGCCGCGTCTCGTGAAGGAGCTGGACGGGTCGTGGACGCCGCTGGACTTCTCGCCGGACGGCGGGCGGGTCCTGCTGCAAGAATACCGTTCCATCCTCGACTCCCGGCTCGCGGTGTTGGACCTCGCAACCGGCGCGCTGGCGCCCGTCGCGTCCGGCGGGCCCCAGCCCCAGGCCTGGGTGGACGCCTTCTTCTCCGCAGACGGGGCGAGCATCGTGGCCGTCACGGACCGTGGCGGGGAGCACCGCGGGCTCGTCTCGGTGGCCCTGGCCGACGGCGCCGTTCGCCCGCTGTCGCCGGCCGCGCCCTGGGACGTGGAGGAGCTGGCGCACAGCGCCGACCGCCGCACCTGGGCCTGGGCGGTCAACGAAGACGGCCGCAGCGCCGTGTGGGTGCAGGCGGCCGGGGGCGCCCCTCGCCGCCTGGACTTGCCCTCCGGCGTCATCCGGGGGCTGGCGTTCGACGAGAAGGCGTCCCACCTCACCTTCCAGCTGTCGGACCACACCCTCCCGGGCGATGTCTTCCGGGTGGCGCTGGCGGGGGGCACCGTGGAGCGGATGACGCGCTCGGAGCGCGGCGGGCTGCCCGAAGGCGCGTTCACCGCGGGGACGCGGGTGCGCGTGCCGAGCTTCGACGGCCATCCGGTGCCGGCGTGGGTGCTGCAGCCCCCCGGGCCCGGTCCGCATCCGGTGCTCATCCTGGTCCACGGCGGGCCGGAGTCCCAGTCGCGGGCGGACTTCCACGCGTTCGCACAGGCGATGGTGCGCCTGTTCGGGGTGGCGGTGGTGCTGCCCGATGTGCGGGGTTCGGCCGGCTACGGTCGCACCGTGCTGGCGATGGACGATGGTCGCAAGCGCGAAGACGCGGTGAAGGACATCGGCGCCCTGCTCGATTGGGTGGCTGCGGAGCCGGCCTTGGACGAGGCGCGGGTGGGGATCGCGGGGGGCAGCTACGGCGGCTACATGACCCTCGCCAGCCTCGCGCGGCACGCCGGGCGCTTGCGCTGCGGGGCAGACAGCGTCGGCATCGCCAACTTCGTCACCTTTCTCGAGCGCACCAGCCCCTACCGCCAGGACCTGCGGCGCGCCGAGTACGGCGACGAGCGGGACCCGGAGATGCGCGCCTTCCTGGCCACCATCTCGCCGACGACGCTCGTGTCCGCGATCCGGGCTCCGCTGCTCGTCGCCCACGGCCAGAACGACCCGCGGGTGCCCGTGAGCGAGGCCGAGCAGATCGTCGCGGCGGTGCGGGCCAACGGCGGCGAGGCCTGGAGCCTCATCTACGCCGACGAGGGCCACGGCTTCCGCAAGCAGGCCAACCGCCGCGCGTTCTTCTCTTATCAAGCCAACTTCTTCGACCGCTGCCTCACCGGCGGCGCCGGGGTGCGCCCGTGAGTCTCCTCCCCTGCCAAGCCGAGCAGCCGCCGCTGCGCCTCGCCGCCACGGTGCGCGCCACGGGCACCGACGCCGCGGGCCACCCGACGGCGGCCTTCGACACGACGCCCTTCTACCCGGAGGGTGGCGGGCAACCGGGGGACCGCGGGCATTTTGGCGCGGTGCCGGTGCTCGACGTGCAGCGCGCCGCCGATGGCACGGTCTGGCACCGCATGGGCGGGCCGGTGGCCGTCGGGGACGCCGCGGAGGCGGTGGTGGACGCGGCGCGGCGGCTGGACTTCGCGCAGCAGCACACGGCGCAACACCTTCTCTCTGCGCTGCTGGCCGATGCCTTCGGCGCGCCCACCGTCGCGGTGCACCTGGGCGAGGCCTCCTGCACGATCGACCTCGGGACCGACGTCCTGCGCGAGCGGGACGTGCGGGCGGTGGAAGAAACGGCGAACGCGCTGATCCGCGAGGCGCGCGCCGTGCGCGTGCGGGTGGTGGCGCCCGAGGCCCTCGCCGACGTGGCGGGCCTGCGCAGCCGGGGGCTGCCACCGGGGCACCAGGGGCCGGTGCGGCTCATCGAGATTGACGGCGTGGACGTCAACACCTGCGGCGGGACACACATGGCCTCGTTGGCTGGCTTGCAGGCCGTCGCGGCCCCGCGGCTGGAGCGCCACAAGGGCGGCCTGCGGCTGAGCTTCGTGGCCGGCGGGCGCGTGCTGCAGGGCTTTTCAGAGGCGCTCGGCCGTCAGGCGTCCTTGGGCGCGGCCCTGCGCTGCGCCCCGGCCGAGCTGCCGGCAGCGGTCGAGCGGCTCCAGCAGGGCGCCAAGGCGCTGATGCGCGAGCGGGACGAGGCGCGGGCGGGCCTCGCGGGCGCGCTCGGCGCCGGCCTCGCCG